>NZ_WKDB01000024.1:0-89307 GCF_021606215.1 Pseudomonas sp. PA-5-4B
GTCCACCCACCCAGCCGCCAGATACAACCCCATCGCCGCCACATTGTCCGTGTCCACCGACAACTCCAGCGCCCTGATCTGCGGCCACGCCTGCAGGGCCGCCGCCGGCAATGCCTGCAAACACGCTTTGCCAAACCCGCGCCCTTGCTGGTGCCGGTCCACCTGTAACGCGTGCAGCGTGGCGCTGTGTTCATCGGCCCAATGGGGCAGGCAGGGTGGGCGTTTGAGCAGCAGGAAGGCCACGGGCATTTCGTCGGCCAGTAGTGCAAAGCCTTTGATTGCGCCGGGCTTGGGGTTGACCAGCAGGCTGTTGAGCGCGCAGTAGATATCGCCGGAATACGCCAGTTGCTCGGGGTGCACTTGCAGGGTGTCGAGGTGCTGTTTTTGCACAAGGCTCAGCGTCTCATAAGCGACGAGGCGGGTTTCCATCGGGGGCGCATCCGAAATCCTACAAAGAGGCGTGGATTCTAGCGGGTTTGATGCACGCGAAATTATTTTTCAGTGGCGTGTCGATTTCATTCAAGGCCATTCGACCAGGAGTGTCCTTTGTGATTTTCCAACCCCCAGGAGTATCGCCATGAGCACTGCAATCAACACCCTGATCGAGCAATGGAAACAAGCCGTACTTGATCGTGATATCGACAAAATTGTCAGCTATTACGCCGACGATATCGTCTCGTTCGACGCCGTCACTGCGCTGCAATTCAAGGGCAAGGCCGCCTACCGCGCCCATTGGGACGAATGCATGAAGCATTGCCCTGGCCCGGGCATTTTCGAATTTCATGAGCTGCATATCGTTGAGGCGCCCGACAGCGCGTTTGCCCACTGGCTGGCCCACTGCGGCGGCGCCGGGCCGGATGGCGTGGTGAAGGCGTGCTGGATGCGCGTGACTGCCGGCTACCAGCGCATCAACGGGCAGTGGAAGGTGGTGCATGAGCACTGGTCGGCGCCCTTCGACATGGAAAGCGGCACGGCATTGTTCGACCTGAAACCTTGACCGCCACGAACTATAGTCAGTAGTCCGAAAACGGAGACCGCCATGAAATACCTCTGCCTGATCTACAGCAACGAAGAGGTGTTGCACACCTCGCCCGACAGCCCGGCGGACCCGGAGTGTTTTGCCTACGCCGAGGCCATCCAGGCCAGCGGCCGAATGCTCGCCGCCGAGCCGTTGGAGTCGGTGAGCACCGCCACCACCGTGCGCATGCGCAATGGCAAGCTGTCGATCACCGACGGGCCGTTTGCCGAAACCAAGGAACAGCTCGCCGGGTTTTACCTGATCGAGGCCAAAGACCTGAACGAAGCGATCCAGGTGGCGGGCGGCATACCGGCAGCCCGGGTCGGCAGTGTGGAAGTGCGCCCCGTGCGTGAATTGAATCTCTGAACACAACAACCACAAGATTTTAAGGAGGTTTACCCATGAATACCCAACCCGCTGAATTTGAACTGTCCATCAGCCGTTTGATCGACGCACCGCCAAGCAAGGTGTTTCGCGCCTGGACCACGCCCGAGCTGTTACAGCAATGGTGGGGGCCACACGGCATGACCACGCCGGAGTGCGAAATGAACCTGTGGGTCGGTGGTCTGTTTCGTACCTTGATGCGCGCGCCGGATGGCGCCGAATACCCGACCTCCGGCGTATTCCTGGAAATCAAGGCGCCGAACCGGCTGGTGTTTACCGATGCCTTTGCGCCGGGCTGGGTACCGTCGGGCAAGCCGTTCATGACCGCCGAAGTGACCTTCGAAGCCGTCGACGGCAAGACCCAGTACACCGCCCGCGCCATGCATTGGAGCGAAGCTGACAAGCAGGCCCACGAAGCCATGGGTTTCCATGACGGCTGGGGCCAGAGCCTCGACCGCCTGGTGGCTTTGGTGACCCAGGGCATGCCCGATTGACCCCGCAGGTCGAGGCGATTTACCGCAGCGAATCACGCCGCGTACTGGCGACGCTGATTCGCCTGCTGGGTGATTTCGACATGGCTGAAGAGGCGCTGCACGAGGCGTTTTTTATTGCGCTGCAGCGCTGGCCGCAAGACGGCGTTCCGGATAACCCACGGGCCTGGCTGGTCTCCACCGGCCGCTTCAAAGCCATCGACCGCCTACGCCGACAGGCACGTTTTACCCCGTTACTGCAGGAGCAGGCCGACGCGCTGGAAGCGGCTGACTGGAGTGAGGAAGACGTGGAAGACGACCGCCTGCGCCTGATCTTCACCTGCTGCCACCCGGCGTTGGCACCCGACGCCCAGGCGGCGTTGACCTTGCGTGAGATCTGCGACCTCACCACCGAAGAAATCGCCCGCGCCTTTCTGGCCACGCCCACCACCATCGCCCAGCGCATCGTGCGCGCCAAGGGCAAGATCCGCGAAGCAAAAATCCCCTACCAGGTGCCTACCCTGGACGCGTTGCCCGAGCGTCTGGACAGCGTGCTGCGCGTGGTTTACCTGGTGTTCAACGAAGGCTATTCGGCGTCCATGGGCGCCGACCTCACCCGCGAAGACCTGACCCGCGAAGCCATTCGTTTGGGGCGTTTGCTGCTGGAGTTGCTGCCAGAGCCGGAGGTCATGGGCTTGCTGGCGCTGATGCTGCTGCATGAATCGCGCCGAGCAACGCGCACCTCGGCCGACGGTGAGTTGGTGTTATTGCATGAACAGAACCGCGCAGTGTGGGACGCCTCCTTGATTGCTGAAGGCTGCGCACTGGTGGAGCAGGCGTTGAACACACGACGTTTTGGCCCGTATTGCCTGCAGGCGGCGATCGCGGCGGTGCATGCCGAAGCGCCCCAGGCAGAGGACACGGACTGGCTGCAGATTGTCGGGCTTTACGATGTGTTGTTGCGCGAAGTGCCGTCGCCGGTGATCGAGCTGAACCGCGCTGTGGCGGTGGCGATGGGGCAGGGGCCATTGGCGGGGTTGCAGTTGGTGGAGGGCATTTTGCAGCGTGGGGAGTTGCGCGATTATCACTTGGCGCATTCGGCGCGCGGGGAGTTTTGTCGGCAGTTGGAGCGGGTGGAAGAGGCTCGGGAAGCCTATGAAAAAGCGCTCTCACTCACCCAGCAAACCCCAGAAAAACGCTTCCTCGAACGCCGCCTCGCCGAACTCAAACTTCCCTTACAATGAAAATCAAAACTGTGGGAGCTCAGTGTCTGGCCAGGATCACTCCAGCATCTTGCCCAGCAACCAACTCCCCGCCGGCCCCGGTGGGTGGTGCCTTGACCAGAGCGCATCCACCGCCACCGAGCGCGGCCAACTGCGCGCCTTGAGTTCGACCAAGTGGTCGCCACCAAAACGCTCCACCAACCAACGCGGAATCGGTGCCCAGCCAAACCCCAGCTGTGCCATCTCCATCAACATCAAGTAACTGGGCGCTGACCAAACCCGCCCGCTGGGGCGGGTTTCAGTCGGGTTGATGATGCTGGCCAGGCGCAATTCGCGGTGTTGCTGCAAGGTCTGCGCCGGGATGTTCTTCAGCTTGGCCAGCGGGTGCGTGGGCGCCGCGAACAGGGCAATTTCGGTACGTTCTTCGACCGGCGCGCCGGTCAGGTCGGGCGGGTAAGTGTCTTGTTTTTCGATAAACGCAATCTGCGCCCGGCCGCTTTGCACCAGTGCGATCAGGTCTTCGCATTCGGCGATCAGGCATTCCAGCTCAAGGTCCGGGTGGCGCTGTTCAAAGGCCTTGAGGGCGATTTCAAAGCGGTCGGACTGGTAAGTATCGGACATGGCGATGGTCAGCTTGGGTTCCAAACCCTGTGACAACTGGCTCGCTGCCAACTCCAGGCGGCTGCTGGCCTCCAGCACCTGCTCGGCGCGTTGCAATAACACATGGCCGGCTGGCGTAAGCGTCGGCTTGCGGCTGCTGCGATCAAACAGCACCACATCCAGATCAATCTCCAGGCTCGCCACCGCCGCGCTGACGGTGGACTGGCTTTTACCCAGCTTGCGCGCCGCCGCCGAAAACGAGCCTTGGGTAGCCGCCTGCACAAACGCCTGCAGCACTTCATTGGAGGCCATGACTATCGCCTTTATCGATGGTTATTAGTTATGAAGTATCGAGTCAAAGGGTAATCATGGCAACCATCGTCACTCAAGGAGCCGGGTCATGAACCCTACCAAGTCGATTACTGAACGTGTTTGCCAGGCCATTGGTTTTGAAGGGCTGGCCTTATTGATCTGTACGCCGCTGCTGGTCTGGATCACCGGCCGGCCGGCCCTGGAAATGGGCGCGGTGACCCTGGGCATCAGCCTGTTGGCACTGAGCTGGAACGTCATTTTCAACAGCCTGTTCGACCGTCTCAAAGCCCGCCTGCAACTGACCAGCGGCGGCTGGACCCGCGTGGTGCATGCGCTGTTGTTCGAAGGCGGCCTGATCATCCTGGCGGTGCCATTGATTGCCGCGTTGATGAAGATCAGCCTGCTGGAAGCCTTCATCCTCGACATCGGCGTGCTGTTGTTCTTCCTGCCGTACACCTACGTGTACCACTGGGGTTATGACGTGCTGCGGGAAAAAATCGTACAGTCCCGTGTACCTAGCCAAGCTTGAGCGAAGCGACAAACTCCAGAAATGCCCGCACCTTGGCGGCGGGCAAGTGCCGCGACGGGTAATAGGCGTACAACGGGAAACGCTCGTCCGGCCAGTCGGGGAACAGCTCCACCAGGCTGCCGGCCTGGATCGCCGAGTCCAGGCCGAGGTCGAGCATCTGCGCCACGGCATGCCCGTGTTCACACACGCTGTATAAGGTGCTGGCGTCGTTGACCACCAAGCGGCCGCTGGTGCGCACAATCACTTGCTCGCCGGGCCGGTGGAATTCCCAGGCAAACGGGCGACCGGTTTGCGAGTCGCGAAAATCCAGGCACATGTGCCCGGTTTCCAGGTCTTGCGGGATCGCTGGTCGGCCGTATTGTTCAAGGTAAGTGGGAGAGGCCACGGTGAGCACGCGCACTTCCATCAGTTTGCGGGCGATCAGCGAGGAGGACTGTGGGATGCCGAAGCGAATGGCCAAGTCAAAGCCGTCGGCCACCAGGTCGCCGAGTTGGTCACGGGTGTGCAGGTCGAGTTGCAGTTGCGGGTATTGGCGCATGAAGTCGCCGAGTACCGGGCCAAGGACCAGCCGCGAAAAATACGGGTCGATGTTCACCCGCAAACGCCCGCGCACGGTGAGGGCGCTGTCGGCCGCCGAATGGGCGGCCTCTTGCAGCCCGGCCAACAGCGGGGCGATTTGCTGGTAGAAACGTCGCCCTTCGTCGGTCAATTGCACCGAGCGGGTGGTGCGGTCGAACAGGCGAATGCCGAGGCGTTTTTCCAGGCGGGAAATCGCCCGGCTGACCCCCGAAGGCGTCATCTCCAGGCTGTTGGCGGCGCGGGCAAAGCTGCCGCTGTCGACTACGGCGGCCAATACGCCCATGCCGCCGGCCAAGCCTGGATCAAAACTCATCGGTGATTGCCCGTCAGTGATCTGAAGGCATTGATGCTAGCGCAGAATGCTTACAGAAACATGCCGCCCGACGCTTCGATACGCTGCCCGGTGATCCAGTTGCTGCCATCGGCCAGCAGGCTCGAAATTGCACCGCCAATATCGTCCGGCAAACCGGCACGGCCCAGGGCGGTGTTGTCGGCCACCATCGCATTCACCTGTGGGTTATCGCGCACTGCGCCGCCGCTGAAGTCGGTGGCAATCGCGCCGGGTGCCAGGGTGTTGACGGTGATGCCACGCGGGCCGAGTTCTTTGGCCTGATAACGCGACAGCACTTCCACGGCGCCTTTCATCGACGCATAGGCGGCGTAGCCCGGCAGGCTGAACCGCGCCAGGCCGCTGGAGATGTTGATGATGCGCCCGCCATCGCTGATCAGCGGCAGCAGTTTTTGGGTGAGGAAAAACGGCGCCTTGAAGTGAATGGCCACCAGTTTGTCGAACTGCTCTTCGGTGGTTTCGGCAAAGCTTGCGTGAGCGCCGATGCCCGCGTTGTTGATCAGGAAATTAAAATGTTGCTGGGCGAAAACGTCTTTGAGCACCGTAGCGATTTGCCCGACAAAAGCATCGAAGCTGCCGCTCTGGCTGACGTCCAGTTGCAGCATGGCGGCGCGGCCGCCCAGTGCTTCAACCTGTGCCACCACCGCTTGGGCCTCAGTGGCGGCGCTGTGGTAGGTGCCGATGATATCCACGCCTTGTGCGGCAAGGTGCAAAGCGGCGCTTTTGCCAAGGCCACGGCTGGCGCCGGTGATGAGTGCGATTTTACGAGTCATGCGGTAGTCCTCATGGGTGATCAGTGGGACTGAGTGTATTTGTCCGCCTATAACGTGATAAACAGGCTGATATCGGAATCACTGGCCGGATAAGGCGAACAATCCCATGAACAAACTTGAGCTGTTGCGCACCTTCGTGCGCGTCACCGAGCTGTCGAGTTTTACCCAGGCCGGCGAGAGCCTGGGCCTGCCACGCTCCACTGTGTCCGAGCATGTGCAGGCGCTGGAAGCATTGCTGGGTGCGCGTCTGTTGCAGCGCACCACGCGCACTGTGCAAGCCACCCAGGACGGCCGCGTGTTGTATGAGCGCAGCAAGGATTTGCTCGCGCACATGGAAGAGCTCGAAGGCCTGTTTCGCCAGGACGAAGCGCAATTGGCCGGGCGCATTCGGGTGGATATGCCCAACGCCATGGCGCGCGGCCTGGTGATGCCGCAGCTGCCGTCGTTCATGGCGCGCCACCCGTTGGTGGAGATGGAAATCAGCAGTTCGGATCGCCAGGTCGACGTGATTGCTGAAGGCTTTGATTGCGTGGTGCGCGTGGGCGCGCAGCCCGATCAAAGCGTGGTTGCGCGCAAGGTGTGCAGCATGCCGATGGTCAACTGCGTAAGCCCCGCCTACCTGCAACGTTATGGCGTGCCCGAAACCATTGCCGATCTGGCGCAGCATCAACTGGTGCATTACGTGCGCCCGCTCGGTGCGCGCTCGGCCGGGTTTGAATACCTGCTGGGTAACAAGGTGCAGCGCGTGGCCATGGCCGGGCGCGTGACCGTCAGCAGCACCGATGCCTACCAGGCGGCGTGTCTTGGCGGCTTGGGGATTATCCAGGTGCCGCTGCTCGGCATTCGCGATTTATTGGCCAGTGGCGAGTTGGTTTCGGTGTTGCCGGACTACCTCGCACCGCCGCTGGACGTCTCCATGCTCTACGCCGGCCAGCGGCATTTGCCGTTGCGGGTGCGGGTGTTCATGGAGTGGCTGGCGGCTACCTTGCAGGCGCGTATTTAACGCCGCGCCGACAACTGTTGCGGTGCCAGGAAGGCGTCGTGGAAGTAATCGCGGAACGCTTGCATCGCCGGGGTAAACGCGCGCTCGCGGTGCCAGGCCAGGCCGACGCTCATGGGCGTGACCGGGTCGGTGACGGTCAGGGTTTCGATGCGCTTGCCTTCCAGCGACCACGGCCGGTGCACCAGGTCTGACAGGATCGCCACGCCGCTGCCATTGGCGACCATGCTGCGCACCGCCTCCACCGAACTGGTGCGCAGCCGCACGTTGGGCGTTTGCCCGGCCTGTTCCCAGTAGCGCATGGCACTGTGCTCGGCTTCGTCGACGGTCAGCAGGATGTAAGGCTCTTGCGCCACATCCGCCAGGCTCACGGCACCGCGCTCGCACAGCGGGTGATGGCTGGGCAGCCACAGGCGGCGTTCGGAGTTGAACAGGATTTCCGAGACGATATCCGCGTGAGTCAGGTTGGCGGTGAGCACCACGGCCATGTCGAACTGGCCGTCGAGCAGGCCGTGTTCAATGGCCTGGCGCTCCTGCTCGAAGACGTCGATGGTCACGTCCGGGTGCCAGTGTTGCATGCGTTGCAAGTGATGCGGCAGGAAGTAACCCAACACTGTGTAGCTGGCCGCTACCCGCAATACGCCGCTGGCGCGGTAGTCGGGCAGTGGGCTGTTGAGGGCGTCGTCCACGCTGCGCACGATCACATAGGCGCGGTTGAGAAAATGCCGCCCGGCGTCGGTGAGGTTCATGCCCTGGGCCGAGCGCACGAACAACTGCACGCCGAGCATCGCCTCCAGTTCCTTGATCGCGGTGGTCACCGCCGACTGGGAGATGTTCAGGTGAATGGCGGCCTGGGAAATCTGGCCGATTTCGGCGGTGGCGACGAAGTAGCGCACTTGGCGCAAGGTCAGGGACATGGCTTTCTCCGATCGTTCCCACGCTCTGCGTGGTAACGCCTCTTGTGACGCTCTGCGTCACGCTTTGGGACGCGGAGCGTCCTGGGCTGCATTCCCACGCGGAGCGTGGGAACGATGTTTGGGGAACGATTTTTGGGCCTCCGATCGTTCCCACGCTCTGCGTGGTAACGCCTCTTGTGACGCTCTGCGTCACGCTTTGGGACGCGGAGCGTCCTGGGCTGCATTCCCACGCAGAGCGTGGGAACGATGTTTGGGGAACGATTTTTGGGTCTCCGATCGTTCCCACGCTCTGCGTGGTAACGCCTCTTGTGACGCTCTGCGTCACGCTTTGGGACGCGGAGCGTCCTGGGCTGCATTCCCACGCGGAGCGTGGGAACGATCTTTGGGTATCTGATTTTCAGAAGATGGGTCATCTGATAATAGATCTTCCCAAGGGGTCAAGCCCCAGCCTACTTTCAGTCATCTTCTTTTGGCGGAGCGACCTCGATGCAGGCAGTGGATTTCAATTCGGACATGGGCGAAGGCTTCGGCCCCTGGACCATCGGCGATGGCGTCGACTTTGACCTGATGGCCTACATCAGCTCGGCCAATATCGCCACCGGCTTCCACGCCGGCGAACCCGGCACCATGCGCCGCACCGTCGAACGCGCCAAGCAACTGGGTGTGGGCATCGGCGCGCATCCGGGCTTTCGTGACTTGGTGGGGTTCGGCCGTCGGCACATCAACGCACCGGCCCAGGAACTGGTGGATGACATCCTCTACCAACTCGGCGCGCTGCGCGAAATCGCGCGTGCCCAAGGTTTGACATTGCAACATATCAAGCCCCACGGCGCGCTTTATATGCACCTGGCCCGCGACGAAGAAGCCGCTCGGCTGCTGGTGCAGAACCTGCAAATCATCGAGCCGACGCTGTTGCTGTATTGCATGCCCAACTCGGTGATCTGGCGCGTGGCCAAGGAACTGGGGCAACCGGTGGTGCGCGAGTTTTACGCCGACCGTGAGTACGACCTGAGCGGGTCCATTGTGTTTACCCGCAATGTGCGTGCACTGGACCCTGCAACCGTTGCGGCGCGCGTCCTGCGTGCTTGTCAGACTGGCCGGGTGCGAACCGTAGAAGGCGAAGACCTGTTGATCGAATTCGACTCCATCTGCCTGCACAGCGACACGCCTGGCGCGCTGGAACTGGTGGAAGCCACCCGCGAAGCCCTGGACCAGGCTGGGATTGAAGTCAGATCACCTCAATAAGCACCCCAATAAAAATATCGCAACAGCACTTTTTGCCTGCCTTTCTACAATGATTCCAAGAGGAACAGACATGGCTGAAACCACCCCCATCCGCTACAGCTTCGGCGGTGATGAACACCTGTTTGCCGAGGTCAGCGACAGCATGTCCCTGGAAGCCTTTTTCACAGGCATGGCCGTGACCCGCGCCGTGGAGCGCCTGGCGTTGGAGGGCGTGCTGGATGTGTGCCTGGCCAATGCATCGTTCCAGATTCGCTTCGACCCCGACCGTATCGCGCCGCATGTGCTGCTCGACGCGGTGCAAAGTGCCGAAGCCCAGGCGGTGGCCGAACGCACCTTGCACACGCGCATCATCGAAATCCCGGTGCTCTACAACGACCCCTGGACCCACGAAACCCTGATGCGCTTTCGCGACCGCCACCAAGACCCCAGCGGCACCGATCTGGAATACGCCGCACGCATCAACGGCCTGGCCGATGTGGACGCGTTTATCGCCGCCCACAGTGGCGCGCCGTGGTTTGTGTCGATGGTCGGGTTTGTTGCGGGCTTGCCGTTCATGTTCCAGATGGTCGAGCGCGAGCGGCAATTGCAGGTGCCCAAGTACCTGCGCCCGCGCACCGACACGCCCAAACTGACCCTCGGCCATGGCGGCTGTTTCGGTTGCATTTACTCAGTGCGCGGCGCGGGTGGTTACCAGATGTTTGGCGTAACCCCGGCGCCGATCTACGACCCGGCGCAGCAGTTGGCGTACCTCAAGGAACACATGGTGTTTTTCCGCCCGGGTGACATCGTGCAGTTCAAACCGATGGACCGCGACGCCTACGATTTGGCGGTGGCCGAAGTGGAGGCAGGGCGTTTTGATTTGCGTATCCGCCCGGTGGAATTTTCCCTGGATGCGTTTCTCGCCGACCCCATCGGCTACCCGAAAACCCTGCAGGAGGCGCTGGCATGATCAAGGTCCTCAAACCCGGCCTCGCCACTTCTGTGCAAGACCTGGGTCGTGAAGGTTATTACCACTTGGGCATTCCGCCTTCGGGCGCCCTGGACCAGTACGCATTGAGTGCGGCCAACCACTTGGTCGGCAACCCAGCCGGTGCGGCGGGCCTGGAGTGCACACTGATCGGCCCTGAACTGGAGTTTCGCCAGGACGCATTGGTGGCGCTCAGTGGTGCGCTGATGTCGCCGCGTCTGGATGGTGAAGTGGTGCATCAGGACACCGCCTTTCAGGTCCGCGCCGGGCAAGTGCTGCGCTTTGAGTTTCCCAAGGCCGGCGCGCGCACGTACCTGGCGGTGGCCGGTGGCATCAACGTGCCGCGGGTGCTCGGCAGCCGCTCGACGTACACCCTTGGTGCGCTCGGTGGGTTTGAAGGGCGGCGCTTGCAGGAAGGCGATGAGCTGCCGATCGGCGAGGCCAGTGGAACAGGCCGCGCGGGCAATAGCTTACCGATGGCCTTGCGCCGTTCGGTCGGTGGCGACGTGACCCTGCGCGTGGTGCCAGGGCTGTATTACGAGCGCCTGACGGATGCGGCAAAAAGCAGTTTTTTTGCTGAGCCGTGGACGGTGGGCTCCGAGGCGGATCGCATCGGCTATCGCTTCAAGGGCGGCAGCGCCTTGAGTTTTCAACCACGCGAACAACCGTTTGGTGCTGGCTCGGACCCCTCGAATATCGTCGACAGTTGCTACCCGATCGGTTCGATCCAGGTGCCGGCGGGGTTGGAGCCGATTGTGCTGCACCGCGATGCGGTGTCGGGTGGCGGCTACGCGATGATCGGCACAGTGATCAGTGCCGACCTGGACTTGATCGGGCAGATGCAGCCGAACCAGCGGGCGGGGTTTGTGGCGGTGACACTGGAGGAAGCACTGGAGGCGCGGCGAATCTACAAAAAGCGCTTGAAGGCCATGGCTGGATTGTTCAATCACTGACACACCCTAAAACCCATGTGGGAACAGGTTTGTGTGGGAGCTGGCTTGCCTGCGATGCAAGCGCCTCGGTCTGTCAGTTGAACCGAGGTGATGCCATCGCAGGCAAGCCAGCTCCCACCGAGGTCAGAACAGTTTGGTGAACAGCCAGTACAGGCTGCCCGACAGCAAAATCGCCGCCGGCAAGGTCAGCACCCAGGCCATCAGCAGATTGCGGATGGTCTTCATCTGCAAGCCACCGCCATTGGCCACCATGGTGCCTGCCACACCCGACGACAACACATGGGTCGTCGACACCGGTAGCCCGAACATATCCGCCGCACCGATGGTCAGCATGGCCACCGTCTCGGCCGAGGCGCCTTGGGCGTAAGTCAGGTGCGTCTTGCCGATTTTTTCGCCCACCGTGACCACGATGCGTTTCCAGCCGACCATGGTGCCCAGCCCGAGCGCGATGGCCACGGCGATCTTCACCCACAGCGGGATAAAGCGTGTGGACGCGTCGATCTGGTCTTTGAACAGTTTCAGCTTGCCTTGGGTGTCGGCGTCGAAGTTGCCGACCTTGCCCTTGTCCATCAAGCGAATGGTTTCACTGGTCAGGTACATGTCGTTGCGCACGTTGCCGACGGCTTCAGCGGGGACTTTGGCCAGGGAACCGTAGCCTTTTACTTCGTCACCAATCTGGCCGGCGAGGGCGGCGAGGGCCGGCACCAGTTCCGGGGTGGCTTCCTTGGTGCGCACATAGGTCGAGAGAATCGGCCGTGGGTCGCCTGGCAATACTTGCGGTGCGCTTTTCACCAGTGCCACTTGGGTCACTTCAGCCACCGCAGCAAACTGCAAGGACTGCTCGGCCGGCATGGTGCGGTTCAGCGCGTACGCCATCGGCAGCGTCCCCACCAGGATCAGCATGATCAGGCCCATGCCTTTTTGCCCGTCGTTGGAGCCGTGGGCGAACGACACACCAGTGCAGGTGGCGATCAACGCACCGCGAATCCACCATGGCGGCGGGGTGTCGCCCTTGGGGGCCTTGTACAGCGAGCGGTTTTTGACAAAGGCGCGCAGCGCCAGCAACAGCAGGGCGGCAAACGCAAAACCGATCAGCGGCGACAGCAGCAGGGCATAACCGATCTTGGTGGCTTGGCTCCAATCCACACCGCTGGTGCCATCACGCCCGTGCATCAGGGCGTTGGCGACGCCGACGCCGATGATCGAGCCGATCAGGGTGTGCGATGACGAGGCTGGCAAGCCCAGCCACCAAGTGCCGAGGTTCCACAGGATCGCCGCGATCAGCAGCGCAAAAATCATGGCGAAGCCGGCCGAGGAACCGACCTGCAAAATCAGCTCGACCGGCAGCAAGGCGATGATGCCGAACGCCACCGCGCCGCTGGACAGCAGCACGCCGAGGAAGTTGAAAAAGCCCGACCATACCACCGCAAAGTGCGGCGGCAGCGAGTTGGTGTAGATCACCGTCGCCACGGCGTTGGCGGTGTCGTGGAAACCATTGACGAACTCAAAGCCCAGGGCAATCAACAGCGCCACGCCCAGCAGCAGGAACGGCGTCCAGGTGGTGACCACGGTGCCCAGTTCGGTCATGTCGTGCATCAGGCTGTAGGCGGTAAACAACAAGCCCATGGCGAGCACGGCGAAGAAAATGATCACGGTGAGCAGGCCGGGTTTTGTATCCAGCCGGGGTTTGGGGTCTGCGTGTGTGGCGGTGTTGGAAGCGGTCAGGGAAGGGGTGGCCATGCCGGAGCATCCAGTGTGGGGAGGATGGTCTTGATGATCATTGCAGAATGTTACAGAGATGCTGCGGTAGGTCAGTGTTTAAGGAATTGAGCCTACCGTTGATCTATAAACCCCCGCAAAGCTAATGTCAGAGTGCAATCAATGTGGGAGCTGGCTTGCCTGCGATAGCGGTGCATCAGGCAATGAACAGTTGGCTGGTAGATAGCCATCGCAGGCAAGCCAGCTCCCACAATTTGACTGTATTGCAATTCAATAGTCTTTGCGCTTACGGAACGCCCAGCGCCCGGCAATCAAGGTAAACGTCGCCACCAGCGCCACCAGGATCCAGAACCCTTCCGGGTCGGTGGAAAGCGGCACGCCGCCCACGTTCATGCCAAAAAAACCGGCGATGATATTGATCGGCAGCGCCAGCACCGTCACCACGGTGAGGGTAAACAGCGTGCGGTTGCTTTGTTCGTTGAGGTTGGCGGCGATTTCTTCCTGCAACAGCTTGATGCGTTCGCCCAGGGCCGTGAGGTCGTTGATGATCAGCGCAAACTCCTCGGTGGATTTGCGCAACTCCTTCACGTCTTCCTTTTGCAGCCACTGCGGCGGGCGGTTGAGCAGGCGCAGGAGCGAGCCCGGCTCCAGTGCCAGCAGACGTTGCAGGCGCACCAGCACCCGGCGTGCGGCACCCAGTTCGGCGCGGTTGGTGGACAGGCGCGAGGACAGTAACTGGTCTTCGATATGGTCGACGCTGATACTGGTTTTACGCACGATCTGCGTGAGCACCTCACCCTGGTCGCGCAACAGATGCACCAGCAGTTCCAGGGGCGAACGAAAGCGTTCACCGGCCTTCACCGACGAGCGCAATTTATCCACCGAGTGCAGCGGTTGCAGGCGTGCACTCACCAGCAAACGGCTGCGGGCGCAGACCCACAGCGTGGAGATATCCGACGAAACCATGCTGCTGAAGTTGAACACCACGTCGTTGACCACTGCGAGCAAGGCCGAGTCGACGTGTTCGATACGCGTGGAGCGCGAGCCTTCGTGCAGGGCTTCGAAAAACTCGTCGGGCAATGACAGGTTGGCCTGCATCCAGCGCTCGCAGGCGGCGTGGGCCAGGTTCAGGTGCAGCCACAGGAATTCTTCCGGGTCTTGCGGCGCTTTTAGCGCGGCCAGCGCGGTCGCTGAATCAATTTGCTCGCCCTTTTCACCGGGCCGAAAACGAAAACCGTAAAGCAAGCCAAACAGATCGGGATCCTGGTGGCTGTGGTCGATGCTGTGGTTCATGGAGGCTCGCAGAGAAAGCGCCTGTAGGACGTTTCACAGGTTCGCGTGGGCGAATCATTGCAAGGCGGGATGACGATTTTGTGACAGTTTGAAAACTCGCTCAGCGGGTTTCCAGGCGCAGGCCTGCGCTTTGTCGGTGTAATTTGATCAACCCTCCGTGATGGCTGGCGAGCAGGCATAAAAAAACCGCGCCACTTTAAACGTGGCGCGGTTTTTTTAAACGATGACTCAGGTGTCCAGTTTGTCTTCCAGCACGGCGCCGGTCTTGGCGTCGAGCTTCACTTCAAACCGTTTGCCGGCGGTGTCGGTCAAGTCAACTTCGTATACCAATACACCGTTTTTGTGGTCCAGCTCGGTGTCAGTGATGCTGGCACCGGCGTGTTTGGCCACGGCGGCGGCGTTGAGTTTTTCGAACGGCATCACGGCGCCGGACTTGAGCAAACCTTCAATGTGGTCCGGGCGAACATCCGCCTGGGCCAACCCGGCAGTCAGGGTCAAGGCGGTAGCGGCGAACAGGGCGGTCAGGGTTTTCATGGTGTGTGTCCTTCTTCGGTGAGCTGTTTAAGTGGCCTCAGGTTATCCAGCGCAACTTAATTCACCCTTAATTAATTCAAACGGTTGCGCCGTTTGTTCAATTCGCTGCGTGTGGAGGGTTGCATGCTGGGGGCTCACTGGAAGGGAGACTCGGATGAAACGTTTAGTGGCTTGGCTGTACGCGCCTGTATTCCTGGTGGGTTTTTTAGCTTGGGGGCTTTGGAAGCCCGGTTGGCTGGTCGTGGTGTTTGCGACAGCCGTCGCCGTGTCATTTGTGATGGAGCAATGGCTGCCCTATGAGCCGCAATGGAATCGCAGCCTCGGGGACCGGCGCCGCGATACGCTCCACGCGTTGGTCAACGAGAGCCTGAATGCCCTGGGCCTGTTGATTCTACCGGGGCTCACGGCCCTGCTGGCGTTCGAAGGCATTTGGCCGCGTGGCTGGCCGGTGTGGGCACAACTGCTGTTGTCGATTGTGTTGGCCGATGCCGGCATTACCCTGATGCACTACGCCAGCCACCGTATTGCGCCGCTCTGGCGCCTGCATGCGGTACACCACAGCGTGCAGCGACTGTATGGGTTCAATGGGCTGATGAAACACCCTTTGCATCAGATGCTGGAGGCGACGGCGGGCCTGTTGCCGCTGGTGCTGCTGGGGATTCCTGTGGAGGTTGCGCAGTTGCTGGCCCTGGCAATTGCGATCCAGCTGTTGTTGCAACATTCCAACGTCGACATGCGTTTAGGGCCATTGCGTTGGGTATTTGCCTGGGCGCCGGTGCATCGTTTTCATCACATGAAGTACGGGCGCGCCGGGGATGTGAATTTCGGTTTGTTCTTCAACCTGTGGGACTGGCTGTTGGGCACGGCGTTTTATCGCGAGCACTATCAGATGGGCCCTGGCGACCTGGGCATTGGCAGCCGGCCGAATTTCCCGGTGGCCTATGCGGCGCAGATACGTGACCCGTTCATGCCGGCGCGCTTGAGCAAAGAACCGCCTTTGCCGGACGCGCTACGTTAGCAGCCGCACGTCCAACTGACGCAATGACGCGCCGGCCGTCACGCCAAACAACTGCTTCATGGTGCGCGAAAAATGCGCCGAGTCGGCAAACCCCGCAGCGTGGGCGGCCTCGGTCAACGTGTTGCCGCCAAGGGCCACTTGCAGCGCCACACGCAAGCGCCGCCATACCACCAGGCGGCGCACGGGCACGCCCAGTTGATGGGTGAACAGGCGTTCCAATTGGCTTAATGACAGGTGTGCGGCGTGGGCCAGTGCCTGGGCTGAAACCTTGCCGGCAAGCTGCTGATCCAGGGCCGACAGTGCCCGTTCCAGGCGCGGGTCGACGCGGGCGCGCCGGGGTAACTGGCTCAGTTGCAGTTGCAGTGTCTCAAGGCATGGCTGCGCATCGAGCAACAGATGCTCCAGGGTCTGGTTCGCAAAGGTGGCAGGTTCGGCATACAGCACCAGTACGTCACCGTCGCTGGCGAGCAGGGCGTGGGGGTGTTGCGAGGGGATAAACAGGCGATGGGCCGTGGTGACACGGCCATCGAGGCTGACCGTGACCGGTTTGCCGGGGCAGAGCATCAACTGATGGGCGTAGTGCGCATGGGGCGCGGTACGCCCCAGCTCGCCGAAGATCAGGCCGTAGTCATGCCCCAACCACAGGCGACCTGACCATTCGGGTTTCACTCAGTAGCCGTTGTCCTTGAGCAGGTCCTGCACGCTCGACGAAGGCCAGCGCTTGTAGAACTTCAGCAGTTCGGCGGCGCGGTTGGTGAAGATGCCGTCCACGCCGGCTTTCATGACTTTTTCGAAGTCCACGGGCTCATCGACGGTGTAGACGTGCACCAGCAGGCCTTTGTCGTGGGTCAGCTTGTTCATCTCAGGCTTCACCAGGTCGGTGTAGCTCTGGTCGCCGTGGTTGGTCAGCTCAGCCGAAGGGCCGGTGCCGATGGCGCCGAGGCTCTTGGCTTCGTCCACCCACTTTTCGAACTCGGCGGCGTCTTTTGGCTCTTGCTTGGCGTAGTAGGCGGCCTTGGTGGTTTCGCCGGACTCAGCGAAGGTTTGTGCCGATTTAGGCTCGATGCTGCCTGGGCCAACCCACAACAGCAGGATTTTCGGGGTGTTGGGCATTTCTTTCTGCAGCTCTTTCAAGCTGTCTTTTTCAAACGTCTGCAGCACCACGCGGCCTTTGCCCTGGCCCACGCCGGTGTTGCTCTTGCCCAGCTTGGAACCGGCGGAGCTCAACCAGCCTTTATCCAGCAGCTTGTTTTTCAGGTCGGCTTCGATGCCCGGGAACTGCTTGGGCTCCTTGGTCTCGATGTACAGGCCTGGTTTGTGCTGCGGGTTGCCTTCGGCGATCTTGATGATCTCGTCCAGGCTCTGGATTTTCAGGCCAACAAACGCCGGGCGGGCACGGTCCGGGTAAGCGGCGTTGAACCAGCTGCCGGCGTCCAGGGTGCGCAGTTCGGCCCAGGTGAACTCGTTGGCCGGAGCGTCTTTGCGCTCGGGGAACTTGGTGGCCACGTCGGTGGTGCGTTGCAGGTTGTTGTCGTGCAGGGCGAACAGTACGCCGTCTTTACTGCGCTGCAGGTCCATTTCCAGGTAGTCGGCACCCAGGTCGCGGGCGAGCTTGTAGGACGCCGCGGTGGATTCGGGGGCGTCGTAGGATGCGCCACGGTGAGCAATGACAGACGGGTACGGAATGCCTTCGTTTGTCGCCAATTCAGCCGGGCTGATCGGGTCGGCAGCCTGTGCCTGACCAAGGCCGAGCATCAGAGCGAGCAGCAGGGCGCTCTTGGTAAACGTGACAGGCATATGCGAAGTCCTTTCGTGGAGGTAACTTTGAGAAGGCGTCCTTTTTAACAATTGATTGCGAAAGGCGCTATCACCAAACCGACATTAAGGTACTCACGAGGCATTTTTGTGGGTTTTTTTGTGCTGCGTTGCAGTATTCTTGGCCAAAGCTGCCCCGTTAGAGGGCAGTAATTTCTGCCACGCGTGTAAACCATCTTTCCAGTCCCTGTGGGACTTTTCAGTGAGGTTTACCATGCGCATCACTTCCGAGCTTATCTGCCAGGCCGCCGACCAACTCCAGGGTTTTGTCGGCCTTAACCGCAAAACCGGCTACTACATCGTGCGTTTCAGCGAAGACGCCTTCGGCATGGACGTGGCCGATGACGGCATCATCCCCACTGCCGAATTTGTCTGGCTGCCGGCCGCCGACCACACTATGACCCTGTCGCGCGAACGCCTGCAGTTGCTGCTGGACCAGAATATCGATGACCGTATCAACATCACCGAGCCGTTGCGCGTGTATATGCGCCGGGTGGAGATCCCGCAGATCAGTGCGTTGCGCAGTTTGGTGAGCTAGGTCCAGGCAAGTGGAGAGCAACCTGTGGGGCTTGCTCGCTAAGGCGGCCACCTGCTCGATCACCATTGTCCTGAGACACTTCGGTCTAATTGTGGGAGCTGGCTTGCCTGCGATGCAGACACCTTGGTGTATCAGGCACACAGAGTTGATGCTATCGCAGGCAAGCCAGCTCCCACAGGTTTTTGCAGGGGGCTTGAGGCTGTGTTTCAACGCTCGAAGCTGTAAGCCCGCTCGACCTTGCACACGCGGGTGTGAAACGCCGAATACCAATTGGCGCGGCCTTGCTCGCGCACTTGGCTGTGTTCGGTTTGTTGCTTCCAGGCCAAAATCGCTGCTTCGCTTTCCCAGTAGGAAACGGTGATGCCCAAGCCGTTTTCCCGCGCCGACTCAACACCCAGAAACCCCGGTTGTTCGCGCGCCAGTTCCAGCATGCGGTTGGCGGCCTGGCTATAATCTTGATCGCCTTCGGTACGCAACGAGCTGAAAATCACGGCGTAATAGGGCGGGGCGGGTGTGGTGGCGATCATACCGATTGCGCCTGGCAGGCTTTGAGCAGGGCAACCGCCAGTGGCGGCGTAATTCCTTTAAGTGCCGCGCGTTCGGGCTGAAACAGGGTGGCGACGAAAAACGGATGGCCCAGCAGTTCGACGGCACGCAGATCGCCCGCCGAATCGTGGCCGCTGGGGATCAGGTCGCCCTCGAGTAATGCCTGGGCGAACTCGGGGTTGATGCCGTAGCTGCAACGGTAGCCTTCCTCCGTTTCCAGGCTGGCGTAAGCCTCGGCGATACGTGTGTAGGGCGCCAGGCGGATGCTGCCGGTGGCTTCGACCAGGGAACACGCAAGCGGCGTGATAACCGCGCGCCTGGCCTCGGGCGCCAGTTCGCCATGCTCCGCATCCGCCCAGCCCAGCACGTTGCGGGCATATTCGATGACCGCGTGTTGAAAACCACCGCAGGTGCCCAGGAATGGGCGTTTTTGCTCGCGGGCAAAACGAATCGCCCGCAGTGCGCCGTCGGCATCACGGTAGGGGCTGGCGGGCACGCACCAGAAGCCGTCGAAGGCATGCAGTTCGGTGGCCGGGGTGATCGAGTCGGTCTCCAGCCAGTGCAACTGCACGTTCAGGCCCAAGGCGTCGGCAGCCTGTTGCAGCGCCACGGGGATGGCCTGGTGGGCCGTTACGTCGGGGTTGTAATCACCGATCAGGGCGAGGTGCAGGGTGGTGGTTTTCATCGTGTACGTCCCATGGCTTGTGGTGTCCTGGGGCGAACTATAGATTGGCGCTCACGCAATCAAAATTGGCGTTTGCCCACATGCTCAATGCAGCCACGCACTATCAGCTCGATTACCCGGACCTGTCGCTGATTCTCGCGCTGGTGCGTGGCGGCACCTTGGCGCGGGCGGCGGCGCTGCTGCGGGTGGATGTGTCCACGGTGTTCCGTGCCGTGCGACGGCTGGAGGCGGCCCTGGGCCAGACCCTGTTCGAAAAGAGCCGTGCCGGCTACCTGCCCACCAGTTTGGCCAGCCACCTGGCGCAGCAGGCCGAACAGGCCGAGCAAGCGCTGGAAGCGGCGCGCATCGGGGTGGAGCAGGGTGGTGAAGTAATCAGCGGCACCGTGCGCCTGACCTGCACCGACTCGGTGCTACAGGGGTTGCTGCTACCGGCGCTGGCGCAGTTCATGCCGGCCTACCCGGCGTTGATCCTGGAGTTGAGCACGTCCAATGATTTTGCCAACCTCAGCCGCCGCGACGCGGACATTGCGCTGCGCCTGACCAAGACGCCGCCGGAGCATCTGGTTGGCCGTCGACTGGGCACCGTGGCCTATCAGGTGTGCGCGAGCGCGGGTTATGCCCGCCAAAACCAGGGGCGTGAGTTGGCCGAGCTGGCGTGGATCGCGCCGGATGACTTCTTGCCCGATCACTCCACCGTAGCCTGGCGGCGTGAGCACCTACCGGGTGTGCGTCCCAGTTATCGCTGTAACAGCATGTTATCCGTGGCCGAACTGGTACGCGCAGGGCTGGGCGTGGCGGCGCTGCCGGACTTTCTGTTGGAGGACGGTTTGCAACCACTCGGCCCCGCGCTGGCGGGGCGTGATACGGCGCTATGGCTGCTGACACGCCCGGACTGCCGGGCACTGCGCTCGGTGGTGACCTTGTTTGATGAGTTGGGGCGGCATATTCGGCTGCCTTGAGCTGGGCTATCAACCAAGGGCGAGACGGTAACTGTGGCGAGGGAGCTTGCTCCCGCTGGGGCGCGCAGCGGCCCTGCTTTTGGTTTTAAAGAGCGGGCCTGCTACGCAGTCCAGCGGGAGCAAGCTCCCTCGCCACAAGGGTTCTTTGGTCTGCCTTTAGGGTTTTCGCACAAACTGCTCATGCATCTCGCACGTCAACGTCTCGATACGCTCGGTCAGTTGCTTGGTCATTTCCGTCAGCCGGGTGTTCTGCTCCAGCAATTCCAGTAACTGTTTGGTGGTTTGCGCGGCCTGGGCCTGGCGTTCGGTATTGGCAATGGCCAGGGCTTCGCGGTGTTGCGCATCGGCGTCGGACTGGGCTTTGTCGCGGGCGGCCTGGCGTGTCTGGGCCAGCAGGATCAGCGGCGCGGCGTAAGCCGACTGCAGGCTGAACGCCAGGTTGAGCAGGATGAACGGGTACACGTCAAAATGCGTGACGCCGGTGATGTTGAGCACCACCCACACCACCACGATCGCGGTTTGCGCGCCGAGAAAGGTCGGCGTGCCAAAGAAGCGTGCGAAGGCTTCGGCCTTGAGGGCAAAGGTGTCGTTGCCAAAGGTCGGCGCCAGATGGGCGTGGCCGCGGTGGAAGCGCAGGTGATCGACAGGTACGGCGTCTGGCTTGTCGGGGGTCATGGCGGGCTCGAATCCTAAGCGTTAAGACAAGCTAGCACTATAGACCGCGCCCCCCGACACACACATGAAGAACCGGTCAGGTGTTGCCGCGCTCGTTGGCGAACGCGCTCACCGCTTGCACCGCCTCGGTGGTGCCTTCGCGAATCTGCAGGATCACCGTGCCCGCACGGTTGGCCAGGTCGACCCCCAGCGCCGCGCGGTCGCGGGTGCTGTCCATGCTCTCGATGGCTTGGCGGGTCTCGTCCTGGATCATCGCGATCATGCTGGAGATTTCCGCCGTCGAGCCGCTGGTGCGGGCTGCCAGTTGCCGCACCTCGTCAGCCACCACGGCAAAACCACGGCCTTGCTCACCCGCGCGTGCCGCCTCGATGGCGGCGTTGAGGGCCAGCAGGTTGGTCTGGTCGGCGATCCCGCGAATGGTGTTGACGATGGCGGTGATCTGCTGCGAACGCTCACCCAGCTTGGCGATCAGTTGCGAGGAGGTGTCGATGTCTGCAGCGATTTCGCGCATGCCACTGGCGGTTTGCTGAATCACGTCGGCGCCTTTTTCGGCCACATCCCGGGTATTCAGGGAAATATGGTAAGCCTGGGCCGCGCTGGCGGCGTCGGCTGCGTGCTGTTGCACCCTGGCGGTGACGTCAGAGGCGAACTTGACCACTTTGCACAGGCGCCCGCTGGCGTCGTACACCGGGTTGTAGTTGGCTTCGAGCCACAGGGTCTGGCCGTGTTTATCAACGCGCTCGAACTGGCCGTTGAACAGTTCGCCCTGGTTCAAGCGTTTCCAGAACTCGGTATACGCCGCGCTGTTGGCCAGCTCCGGTGTGCAGAACATGCGGTGATGTTTGCCCTGGATCTGCGCCAGGCTGTAGCCCATGCGCTGCAGAAAATTGTCATTGGCGGTGATGATGGTGCCGTCGAGGTTGAATTCGATCACTGCCATGGCACGGTCGATGGCGCCCAGCTTGGCGTTGGCTTCGCTTTCGGCCTGCAGGCGCGGGGTGACATCCATCGCGTACTTCACCACTTTGATCACTTGGCCCGTGTCATCGCGCACCGGGTTATAGCTCGCTTCCAACCATACTGACTGGCCATTGCCGGCCAGCCGCTCAAAGGTGCCGGACTGGAAGTGGCCATTGCGCAAGTGCGTCCACAGCTGGTTGTACTCGGCGCTGCGGGCGAACGCGGGTGTGCAGAACATCCGGTGTGACTGGCCCAGGATCTGCTCGGCGCGGTAGCCCATGGTCTTGAGGAAGTTGTCATTGGCACGCAGCACGCTGCCTTGCAGGTCAAACTCGATAACGGCCATGGAGCGCTCAATCGCGTCGAGAAGGCTGGCCTGCTGGGCATTGGTGTATTGCAGGGTACTGATGGTTTTTTTATGGGCGTTAAATAGCATGTTCGAGGGCTCGGGGAAGCACGCGTCAGAGGTATCCATGAATAGGCGCCTGACCCCGTATGGCCCTGGGCCTTACGGTTGACTTGCTCATTGTCAGCTTCCTGGTGCTGACAGAGGGGGCGGAACAAGGGGTTCAGAGTGATCAGCCTGCCAAGAAGTTCGCCGTTAGGGCAGGACCATTTTTGGGCAGGCGACCAGTGGCGGCATTATGCTATCGCTGCGAGGCGCGGGCGGAAGATTCAGACGAGGTGTTATCGGACAACTCAAGCGGAATGGGCGACCACGTAATCGCTGACATTCACCCGGTTACGCCCGGTTTCCTTGGCTGTGTACAGCGCACGGTCCGCCGCGTTGAGCCACATCGCGGCATCGCTGAACAGTGGCTGGAAGTCGGCCAGGCCAATGCTCAGGCTCACGCGCAACTCCGGGATCTGGGCATTACGATAGTTGCCGAATGTTTCGCGCATGCGTTCCATGACTTTTGCGGCTTCTTCCAGCGGCATTTGCGGCAAAATCACACAGAACTCATCGCCGCCATAGCGGCCGGCCAAGTCGTTTTCCCGCAGGTGCAGGCGCAACTCCTGGCTGAGTTGGCGCAACACCGCATCACCGACGATATGGCCGTAGGTGTCATTGATCTGCTTGAAGTGGTCGATGTCGATCAGCGCGATAGTGGCGTGGCTGCTTTGCTGCTGGCACTTATGGAACTTGAGGTTCAACAGGTCTTTCCACGAGCCATGGTTGAGCAGGCCGGTGAGGCTGTCGATACGGCTCAGGGCGCTGAGGGCGCGTTTGTGTTCCGAGAGCTTGATCGCCAGTTGGTAGCAGACCATACCGATGGCCATCGGGTAGAGCGTCAGCATCGGCAGGCAGGTGTAGACCTGGCTGAGGCTGACATTGGGGTTGAACTTGACCCCGAACAAACCCCACGCCACCGCGGTACCTGCCGCTTGCGCCAGCAGCCCGCGCAGAAACAGGCGTTTGCCGCCGGCCGCGACATTGTTCATGGTCATCATCGACAGCACGGTCACGGCCGTCAGGGGCGTGAACTGGGTGGCGGCGGCCCAGAAACCACCGAACAACGAGTCATAGAGCAGGTTGCGCTGTTCAGCCTGATAGGGAAACTGCGAACGGGTCGAGAGCTGATACGCCACATGCGCCCAGGCATAGCCATTGAACAGCAGGAACGCCCACACCCAGCCCGGCATCGCCAGGGGATAAAGGGCGCCGGCCACACTGATACAACCGATACCCAGGCCGATGATCCTTGGCTTGTAGATACGTCTGGCAAATGAAAGCCCTTTGCCTCGTCTGTTTTCCATAGTGTTCCGGGTCAGCTCTGTTTTGCGGGTACGACAACGTGCGTCAGCGGGTAGAACCGTTGATCGGATATTAACGGTGAATATTGTCAGTTATTCGCGTGGGAATAATCAGTGTCCTTCCAGGCCATTTGCGCAGCACAGCGTGGGAATACGCCAAAAGCGACCTGGAATGTCGCGTCTGTAACAGGGTTTACTGCGGCCTTGGTGTGCGCACTTCGTAACCGGCCAGGAACAGGTCGATGGCTGACTCGATCACGCTGGCCTGGCAGGCGGCGTCGAGCACAGGTTGGCCCAGGGTGATCTGCGGCCAGAACGCGAATGCCTTGAGCAGGCTTTGTATCTGGTGGGCGGCGAAGGCGGGGTCGGTGCAGGACAGCCGGCCGTCTTCCTGCGCGGCGCGCACCCACTGGGTGAAGCCTTCTTCGCGCTTGCTCAGGCGGTTGACCATGTCTTGTGCGCGTTCCGGCGAATGGATGGTGGCGGCAATCGCGACACGGGCCAGGTCGAGGAAGTTGGCGTCCGACATCATCAGCATCTTGGCCTCCAGTAGCCCGCGCAATTGCTCGCGCAGCGGGCGGTCGCTGGCGTAGCTCACGTCCAGTTGGGCAACGCTGCTGGCCCACAACTGGTGGAGGATTTCGGCAAACAACTCTTCCTTGCTGGGGAAGTGGTTGTACACCGTGCGCTTGGAAACGCCGGCGGTGGCGGCGATTTTGTCCATGCTGGTGACCTCGAACCCATTCGCGCGGAACTCGGTAATAGCGGCTGCCACAATGGCTTCGCGTTTACGATCGGTGAGGCGCAGAGGTGCAGTCATGGTCGGCTCTAAGGCTCTAAAAGGAAATTACACTCGGTAGTTTACTTGCTCAGGGTTTTGTTGCAATCTAGAAACTACACTGTGCAGTGTAGTTAGTCTTCGCAGTGTCTTTTATGAGCCGACCCCGGAGTCACTCTGCAATGGCCACGATTTCAACCCGTCTCGACCCCGCGCCGGCTGCGCCAAAGACCGCCGAGCAAGCGCCAGGGCAATTCAGCAACGATGCTCCAGTGCAGCACGGTGGTTTTGGCAAAACCTTGCGCATTTTCTGGAACATGCTGTTCAACAAACCACGCAGCACACGCCCGGTAGGCAAGATCCCGGTGCAACCGCTGACGCGTGAGCAGTTGTTGGCAGCACCCGATCACAGTGTGTTTCGCTTGGGGCATTCCACTGTGCTGCTGAAAATGCGCGGCAAGTTCTGGGTCACTGACCCGGTATTTGCCGAACGTGCCTCGCCTTTCAGTTGGGCTGGGCCAAAGCGCTTTCATCAGCCGCCGATCAGCCTTCAAGAGTTACCACCTCTGGAAGCGGTGATTCTTTCCCACAATCACTACGACCATCTTGACCGCAACGCGGTGATCCAACTGGCCGACAAGACCCGCTATTTTCTTGCGCCGCTGGGCGTGGGCGACACGCTGGTCAAGTGGGGTGTGGATGCCAGCAAAGTCCGGCAACTGGATTGGTGGGCAGGTACCGAAGTCGAGGGCATCCGGTTTATCGCAACTCCGGCCCAGCATTTTTCCGGGCGTGGCCTGTTTGATGGCAACCAGACCTTGTGGTGTTCCTGGGTGATGATCGACGGCGCGCGGCGGATCTTTTTCAGCGGCGACACCGGTTATTTCGACGGCTTCACACGCATCGGCGAACAATACGGCCCGTTTGATCTCACGCTGATGGAAACAGGTGCTTACAACGTCGACTGGCCCCATGTGCATATGCAGCCTGAGCAAACCCTGCAAGCACACATCGACCTCAAAGGCCGTTGGCTGCTACCGATCCACAACGGCACTTTCGACCTGGCCTTCCACGCCTGGCACGAACCGTTCGACCGCATCATGGCCCTGGCCTGGGAGCGCAACGTGTCGATTACCACGCCGGCGATGGGGCAGGCGTTCAGCCTTAGCCAGCCGGAGCGCGGGCATGCGTGGTGGCTGGAGGTGGAAACTCAAGGTGTAAAAGAACACGCAGCGGGTTGAAACGTTGCCGCCTGGAAAAAGGATTTTCAGGGTGTTTCAGGACTGCGACAAACGCCAGATGAGAGTGCGATGATCCCGCGCAATCAATTGTCGGAGGTCGGGTTTTGATGGAAAAAAACTGTAGGGAGCATTGGCGATCAGGGATGCCGTGTCGCCCAGGGCTTTCCTTGCCTGTGACGGAGGAGGCGGGCAGCGTGGAGCCCGCGGCCGAGTCCGTTTATGCTAAACCCGAGAATCTGAGCCGCGCAGGTATCGTCTTCGGCGCGGCGCAAGTGGTTGGCGCGGCGCCCATTCCTGGCTACAACGCGCCGGCCCTACCGGCAAGACCTGCGCGGGATCCCGCGTTATCACTCGCAGCTTTAAGCGGTATCGACCCTACTGGGCCGGTCATGGTGGAAGTCCCCCTGGTACTGAACAACACCAGCTTCACCGCTTCACAGATGCTATCGGGTTGGCGTATCGGGTTCGCTGACCGCTATGTGCAAGGCGGTCATCGCGAGGCCGTCGAACACAGCGAAGCCTTGTGTGCAGCCTTCGACCTTCTGCGCCAGGCCGGTGCGCACTTGGTGCCAGTGGACGCGCGTCGTGAAGACAGCAGCCTGCAATTTTCCCTGCAAAGCAATGATATCGACGACCTCATGACCGCGCATCGCCTGGATGCGCTGGTTTCTGGCAGCGAGAGCGTTGCGTTTCATCGTGCCTGCATCAACGGCTATCCGTCGCTTTGCGAACCGTTGGGAGATGGGGCGAAACTGTGGTTTTACGGCGCACAATGGTCGCGTGATGCATTGCCGCTGTTGTTGCATGCCTATCGCCAGGTCAGCGCCTGCGCGTCAAAGAACTCGTAACAACTACAGGAAGTGCTGAACCCTCCTACGATGTGAGCAGAGACTGCCTGAGGGTCTTTAACACCTGGGGTTTTTAGAATGGCGGACTTGATCCCGCATGAATTCTGAACTCAGGAGAGACCTTTATGACGGTTGCTTACGGCATCTATTCGATGATCCGCCAGGCTGCGCAAACCTTGCCGGCGCAGACCTCGCCTGTAGTAGAAACGCCAATGGCTGCAAAGCCCGTGGCGCCAGAGACTGCATACGCAAGCGTTCGCGAGCTGGGCGAACAAATGGCTCGGCCGCACGGGCTTACGTCGGTTGATCTGGTGAACTTCCTGCAAGAGCGTATCCGCACGCTGGACCCTCAACTGTGCTCCGTCATCGAACTCAACCCTGAGGCACTCGAGGTCGCGCGCGAACTGGACCGTGAACGCGCCAGTGGCAAGGTGCGTGGCCCGTTGCATGGCGTACCCATTTTGCTCAAGGACACCATCGAAACGACTGGCATGCAAACCAGTGCAGGTGCGTTTGGTCTTGTGGGGGCGGCTGCCGGCAAGAATGCTGTTCTTGTCGATTACCTCATCAAGCAAGGGGTGGTGATCCTGGGTAAAACCAACATGAGCGAACTGGCTGGCTTTCGCGGTGGCCCCGATGGCTGGAGTAGCCGGGGAGGGCAAACCCTTAACCCTCACCGTGCGGGTGCCGACGTCGGTGGCTCCAGTTCGGGGTCTGCCGCAGCGATAGCGGCCGGGCTGGCACCCCTGGCGGTCGGTGCCGAAACCAATGGTTCGATCATCGTACCGGCGGCGCTCAATGGTGTGGTGGGGCTCAAACCCAGCGTTGGCTTGTTGGATCGCAACGGGATTATTCCCGCCAGCCGCCGACAAGACACACCCGGCCCCATGGCTCGCTCGGTGTATGACGTTGCGTTGATGCTCAATGCCATGTCCGGCAGTGACCCTGGCGATCCCGAAAGCCTGGGCGCCCCTCAAGGCATCGACTACACCAAACTGCTGGTGCCAGGCGCCTTGAAGGGCAAGCGTATCGGTTATCCCGCGACCTTTACGTTCAACGGTGAAAGTTTGCCGGTGGACAACAGCCCGCAATTTAGCAAGACACTGCAAGTACTTCGTGAGCAAGGCGCTACGTTGTTACCGATCAACCTGCGGCTGGCAGATGCTTCACGCTACGACGAACTGTTGCTCTCGGATGTAAGGGAAGAACTGAATGCCTACTTGGCCAAGCGTCCGGGCCTGCCGGTCACATCATTGGCCGAGTTGATAACATTCAATGAAACCCGTGATGGTACTGAGACGGATCACCAATCTGTACTCAAGAAGGTCAACGCAGCCGCCCTTACGCCGCAGCAACGCAAAACGCTGTGGGACGCGCTTATCCAGGATTTTCGCAGCAGCGTGGATGACCCGATCAAGGAGAAAAACCTGCATGCCATAGTGTCGGACTACGATACCAACAGTTACTTCGGGGTTGCCGCAGCAGGTTACCCAGGGGTCACCGTACCTTCTGGGACGAGTGAGGACGGCCTGCCTACCAGTGCCTACTTCTTCGGTACTCGCTGGTCGGAACCCACCTTGCTGGCAGTGGCTTATGGGTACGAGCAGGCGGCCCAAGCCGGTGTAAAACCCGAGCTTTAAATGACGCGCTGCGTGCTGCAAATCTCGCGTATTACACTCAAAGCCATGGAGAGCAAGCATGGCCTACAAAATACACATTATCGGCGCTGCAGGTGCCGGTACCTCGACCTTGGGCCAGGCTCTGGCCAAACGCTTGGGCGTCGCCTATTTCGACTCTGACTATTTCTACTGGCAACAAACGTCAGAGCCTTTCACGGTCGCCCGGCCCAAGGATGAACGCATCCGCCTGTTGCAGGAACAGAGTGCCGGCCTTGAGGGCTGGGTACTGTCCGGCTCACTGTGCGGTTGGGGCGATGCGATGATCGCGCAGTTCACCCATGTAGTGTTCCTGCGGTTGGACCCACATGTGCGCCTGCACCGCTTGCAACTGCGCGAAGTGCAACGCTACGGCGAACAGATCCTGGAGGGCGGCAGCCGCCACGCCAACAGCATCGCATTCCTGGCCTGGGCCGCCCGTTACGACGGCGGCAACCACAGCCTACGCAGCCTGCGTCGGCATGAAAGCTGGTTGAAACCGCTGACCTGCCCGGTGCTTCGGTTGGACTCTACGCACCATTCGGCTGAGGCGTTGGTGAGTCATTTGATGCCGCTGCTGAGCCCATCAACCGCGAGATGAGGCCAGGTGCGGCGGGCTCGGCTGGGGCGGCTGCAAACTTGCGTGCGCTCATCCCCCAGCCCGGGGCAAACCCTGGAAAAAACACCAGGCCTTCAGCCTCCAGCCGGAACGCGAGGGCTAACCGAGCTTCATCCTCCACCTCACCCAGGCTTTCAAAACGCTGAACCACCTCCACCGCCAGCCCGGCCTGGCGGGCCAGGTCTTCACGGCTCCAGCCCAGCATCACACGGGCCTGTGCGCTGTGTTTGGCGGTGAATTGGTGCAGGACGATCTGCTGTTCTACGAAAGAGCTCATTGCCAGAGAGGACATGGGGTTTCTCCAGGTTCGACGGGGGAAGGCAAACTATACTGTGTTTTTGTACAGTTGTTTGCGCCGTTCATCAACTGGATTTTTTATCGGGGGTTCACTTGCCCTATCCAGAAGGACAGTGGACGTTGCAAAGCTCGCACGCCGATAGCAAGATCTGCGGACCGATTGAGCTGACGAGAGAACGACGCTATGTCTATTTCCGAAAGTGATTGGAAGAAATTCAAAGGCTTGAGGGCATTGGCCCTTGATCGGTTTTGCCTCGGTGTCCTGGCGGATGCCAGGACTATCAGTGAGCACGGTGCCTTGTCCGCTCACGCCCGGTACGGAATGCTGTATGGCGTGATTCATGCCCGCAACAAGGATATGGCCGATATGTTCGACTATTACAGTCGCTCATCAACCTATCCGTGCTTGGCATTGATGGTGCACCATGACCTGTTGACCGACGCCGAGTTGGCAATACTCAGCGAAGAAACGCTTGATGCCATCAGCTATGCCGTCAGGCAGCCTTATGAACTTGAGTGGGTTGAGGAGCAATTGCCCGGCGAGTAAATAGGGCACACTTGGCGTTGATCACTTTGCGCAGGAACACAGTGTGCTGACATTTAATTGCTCACAAGCCGGCAGCGACTTTTTCAGCCGTATTCACAAGGGTAAGAAAATTACCCCAGTTGAAAAACCACCGATACCGAGCGCCGAGGGTCTTGCGCTGCACACAGACCCTAACCAGTGGCTGGTCCATGCGGCAATAGTTAAGCGTAAGCATGTGCTGGTGGCGACGCATTTGAAGACGCGCTATAGCATGCTGTTCTTCGATATGAAAAAGGCCGATGACGCGGGTTTTGTGAAGACATTTGCCCATCGCTGGATCGATGGCGTGATGAATGTAGCGCTGAAGTGTGGCGTGCTGGACATACTCTCGCCGTCCGTTTGTGATCCGCTGCTGAGCGGCTTGGGGAGCACTTATTGCTTGTACCAGCGCAGCGACCGCAGCAGCCAGGGCCAAATCAATGAAATCCTGCGCGTGTTTAAATGGGACGCTGAAGGTTTCGACTTTGTGAAGCAGCCGTGGAGTGCGAGACGCTATGACGAAGCCATCAATCGTACACCCAGAACCATTCCCGGGATAAAGGGCTATGGTTGGCCAGAGGAAGAAATGCTGATTCACTGGCTGACAGCATTTGGCGGGATAGACGCGGCCACCGCCCGAGCTGCACGCGAACAATACCGGCAAGCTCAGCGATCACGCGCCCTTGCCTAATGCTCCTGCATTCCCGGTGCCTCACGAATGATCAAGTGGTCCAGGTTCTCGATATTGGCGCTGAACACCCCGAATGTCTGCTCGGGGTTCTTCTTGCTCGGCACCTGTTTGAGCGTTGGCGTCACCCCGTAAAAGAAGCAATACAAGGCCCGTTCGCTACTGGCGGCCGCCTTGATCTGCTCCAGGAACGCCGTGCGCTTGCGGTAGTTCTCGATGAGTTTTTTGCTCAGGTAGACATTCACTGAATAAGGCTTTTTGTCGAGCCACACCTTTTTTTCGAAGTCGATGCGAAAGCTGCTGGTGTAATCCTTGATCGCTTTGATCTTGCCCCAGTAAATCAGGCCTTTATTGTCTTGCAGGTATTCGATTTTCTTGAAGAACGTCCAGTAATTCGCGGAGTGTTCGCCAACCTTCAGCGGCATGGACTTGAGCTTGTCCTTGTCGTCGATATTGGACACATAGCACTCGACCGGGTGTGCGAAGACGCTGGTTTTGTCTGGGGTTGTGTCACTGGTGACGCGGGATGAGCGGGTACTTGTCGAAGGCGCCTTCGCTGAATCTTGTGGGACGCTTCCCTCGCTGCCGACAAGCGCAGTGTTGCGCGGGTACTGACGCCGGGTCAGTACAAATTCCGATGGGAAATTGTCTTCGCGCTCGTCGTCACTTTCACCGGTTGCAGACTTGTGCGTGCTGGCATAGCGGCAGCCGTCGATATGCCGGGTGCTGGTCTTGTTCTTGAAGTGGGGCGTGCGCTGATAATTGACGTTTTTCGCGTTGAACGTGCTCAGCGTATTGCCCGTTTCGAACGCCGCGCGGCATTCATCGTTCGGGCACAGGAAGCTGTCCTTATCGGAGTCGAAGTCGGCGGTTTCGTCGAAATTCAGGTCTCGAACGTCGTAGATCGACAGCTTGTCGTCGAGACTCAGGCTGTAGGCCGTGTCGAATTTCATGGGGCTCGGGTCCGTGAAATGAATGGCTGGATACTACGCAAATACCAGACATTACGGAGAGCAAAATGTGGGAGCTGGCTTGCCTGCGATAGCGCCGTGCCAGCTTTCATATTTCAACCTGACACTCAGCTATCGCAGGCAAGCCAGCTCCCACCTTAGATAAGCGGTGTGCCAGCTACACGGCGGCCGCTCAAGAAACACAAAGTGCCGCCCATCGCAGTCAGTGCACCCAACGCATAGAACATGCTGGTCGGCGCAGCGTTGATCAGCAAATAGCCGCAAATAACCGGGCTCATCGCTCCGCCAAACGCCGCCAGGTTTTGTGCGCCGTAATAACTGCCGCGCAATGCGTCGGGGGCGATGGTGTCGATAAACAGGAATTCCGACGGGTAAATGATCATCTCGCCCAGGGTAAACACGAACATCGCCAGGCACCACGTGAGCAGACTGTGAGCCTGGCTGAAACCGACCAGCCCGGCTATGAACAGCAACGTGCCCAGCACGATCCAGTAACGCAACTGTTCGCGCTTGAGAAACCGGCCAATCTGGTACTGCATCACAATCACCGTAATGGCGTTGCAGGCCAGCACTGCCGACAGAATCTTCAGCGCCTCGGCGGGTTTGTAGGCCACCAGCAAAAACTGCGACAGATACAGGGTGTAGCGCCCGTGGACAATGGTGCTCAACAGGCTGCCACTGGTGAACAGGATCAGCGTGCGGTCGCTGCGCAACGTGCGCAGCGTGCTGAGGAAGCTCAAGGGTTTGTGGCTGTCATCGCGCTGGGTCGGTGGGATGCCGATCATCAGGAACAGGCTGCCAAACGCAATGGCGCTGGCGATCAAGAACGGCGCCAGTTGCATATGCCCGGCAATCACTACACCGATCATCGGCCCAGTGGCGTAGCCAACGTTGGTCAGGGTGTAACGCAGGGAAAACACCTTGGCGCGATCACCCACCGGCAGGTTCTCGCTGATGATGGCTTTGGAGCCAATCAGGAACAGCGCCGAGGCGGCTTCGGTAATGACCAGGGTCAGGGTGGTGAGATAGAGGTTGCTGGCAAACGTCAGCAACAGAAAACCGATGGAGCTGGAGAGCATGGCCAGGATCAGCAGCTTGCGCTTTTCCAGGCGGTCGATGATGTAGCCGCCATACAGGCCCAGCAACGTGGCGATAAACACGGCAATGCCCATCAACAGGCCGATGTCCTGCTGGTTGAGGCCCAGTCGGGTACTCAAGAGCAAGGCCAGCAAGGGGCTGGTCATGGCGCGGCTGACCACGATGGTCACCGAGCAGATCATCAGGCGGCGAATTACCAGGGAATAGGTGGCCACGGTGGGGGCGAGCGTCCTTGTTATTGCTTCAAGACAACACAGATCTACGGTGAGAACAGCTCAACAGTGAACACAGAGCCAATGTGAATACAGAGCCAATGTGAATACAGAGCTAATGTGAATACAGAGCTAATGTGGGAGCTGGCTTGCCTGCGATAGCGGTGGGTCAGCTTGAATATTTCTTACTGGCCCACCGCTATCGCAGGCAAGCCAGCTCCCACATTCTAGATCGTGTATTTACTGGCCTGCATTGATGCTGATTTTTTCCACCGCACCCTGCTCCAGATCCCACTTCTTGAGGATCTTGCCGTAGGTGCCATCCTCAATCATGCCCTGCAGCGCTTCACTGATCGCCGTCACCAGCTCAGTGTTGCTCTTCTCAATCCCCAGCCCCGTGAACTGCTTGGAAATCGCCAGGCCCACCGGCTTGTACTTACCCTTGTCCAGCGCCATCAGATAAGGAATGGTCTCGCTGCCCTGCATCGCCGCATCCAGACGGTTCTGCTGCAACTGGGCCCGCGCATCTGCCGAGCCTTCGGTGCCGATCACCACAATGGCTGGCTTACCGGCCGCTTCGCAGTTCTCCTTGCTCCATGCGGCAATCTCCGACGGCCAGGTGGTACGGCGGCTGGTGCCGACTTTTTTACCGCACAGGTCAGTCAATGCCTGAAGGTCTTCACGCTTGGCCAGGGTGTATAGCTGCGGGCCACTGGTGAAGTAGTCGATGAAGGTCACGGCCTTCTGGCGTTCGGCGGTGTCGCTCATGCCCGACAGCACAATGTCGACGCGCTTGGTGGTCAGGCCGCTGAGCATCTGCTCGAAGCCGGTTTCCTGCCATTTGATCTTCACACCCAGGCGCTCAGCCAGGGCATTGCCCAGGTCAAAGTCCAGGCCGGTGAGTTTATTGGTGGCGGTGTCCTTGAAATCCATCGGCGGGTAGTTCGGCACGATGGCCGCGCTGATCTCGCCTTTTTCCTTGATTGCTGCCGGCAATGCCGCCAATACACAGGTGGAGGCCATCAGGCCTGCGAGCAACGTGGGGATAAACAATTTTTTCATGGGGGCGTTCTCGTTAGTTTTTTAGTTAAGTGCGAACGGCAGAAATAAAGCTTTGGGTACGCGGGTTTTGTGGGCTTATTAGAATTTCTTCGGGGCTGCCGGCTTCCACAATCTGGCCAGCGTCCATAAACACCATGCGGTTGGAGACTTCGCGGGCGAAGCCCAACTCATGGGTGACCACGATCATGGTCATGCCGGTGGTGGCCAAATCACGCATCACCGACAGCACTTCTCCCACAAGCTCCGGGTCGAGGGCTGACGTGGGTTCGTCGAATAACATCAACTTGGGGCGCATCGCCAAGGCGCGAGCAATAGCCACACGTTGTTGCTGGCCGCCGGACAATTCCACCGGGTATGCATTGCGCTTGTCCGCCAGACCCACGCGGGCCAGCAACTCCAGCGCATCTTCGATGGCTTCCTTGGGCGAGCGCTTGAGCACCTGCACCGGGCCTTCGATGATGTTCTGCAACACGGTCATATGCGGGAACAAATTGAAACGCTGGAACACCATGCCGGTGGCCAGGCGCTGGCGGGCAATCTGCGATTCATTCATCTCATGCAGCTTGTTGCCGACCACCCGGTAGCCGACCAGCTCGCCGTCGACCCACAGGCCGCCCTTGTCGATTTTTTCCAACTGGTTGACGCAACGCAGCAGGGTGCTTTTACCCGAGCCGGACGGGCCGATGATGCACATCACTTCGCCTTGCTCGACCTCGATATTGATGTCGCGCAGCGCGTGATACTGGTCGTAATACTTGTTCAGGTTGACGGCCTTGACGATGCTTCTCATGGGGCAAATCTCCTCAACCCAAACTTACGAACGCTTGCCGGCGCCGCGGGCAAAACGACGCTCGAGGCGGCTTTGACCAAATGAAAGAACAGTCACCACCGCCAGGTACCAGATACCGGCCACAATCAGCAGCTCCATGACCCGCGCGTTGGCGTAGTAGATGTTTTGCGCGTTGTGCAGCAGCTCCGAGTACTGGATCACGCTGGCCAGGCTGGTCATTTTCACCATGCTGATGAACTCGTTGCCCACAGGCGGAATGATCACCCGCATGGCCTGCGGCAGAATCACCCTACGCAATGCTTGCAGGCTCGGCATACCGATAGACTTGGCGGCTTCGTACTGGCCGGTGTCGACCGAGAGCAAACCGGCACGCACCACTTCGGCGGTGTAGGCGCCCTGGTTGATGCTCAGGCCGAGCAGGGCGGCCACGAACGGCGTCATCAGGTCGACGGTGTCGATGCTGAACACGCCGGGAATCGAGATCACCGGGAAAATCAGCGCCAGGTTGAACCACAGCAGCAGCTGCAAAATCAGCGGCGTACCGCGGAACAGCCAGGTGTAAGTGATGGCCACATAACGCAGGATCGGGTTGGCCGACATGCGCATGATCGCTGTGATCACCCCGATCACCACACCCAGCGCCATCGCCAAAATCGACATGACAATGGTATTCACCAGCCCCCAGAGGATGGCCTCAGACGTGAGGAACTGGCCGATGTAGGACCATTCGATCTGGCCATTGGCAAATGCGCGCAACAGCGCGGCCAGGGCGATCACGATCAACGTGGCAAAAAACATCCGCCCGTAATACCGCCGCGGCACATGCTCGTACTGGGTAATATCGAACTGGTTCTCGGACAACTTGCGCTCGGCTTCCAAGCGCTCCGCCGGGGTTTGGTTCATGGTGCTACTCCAAAAAATATAGGTGTTGCACGATCGTTCCCACGCTCTGCGTGGGAATGCATCCCGTGACGCTCCGCGTCACCATTGCGCGGAATTGGAGCCATGCAACGGGACGCGGAGCGTCCTGGGCGGCATTCCCACGCAGAGCGTGGGAACGATCAGATTCGGAATCCGGTGTAACTCTCAGCCCATTTTTGCTGAGCCGCCAACGCCAGCTTCAACCGCCCAATCTGCTCCCGCACCCGCTCCGGCGCCGTGCCACCCCACCCACTGCGCGCCGCAATCGCGGCCTCCAGGGTTAGGCACTCACGCACCTCAGGCAGCAACCGAGCATCCACCTCTGCCAACATCGCCGGCGAGGCTTCCCACAACTCAATCTCCTGCTGCTCACAGGCCTGCACCAACGCGCCGGTAATCTCATGCGCCTCTTTAAACGGCACGCCACGGGTGGCCAGCCAATCCGCCACCTCAGTTGCCAAGGTGAAGCCCATCGGCGCCTGACGCCGCAGCTCCTCCACCTGCACCTTCATGGTCGCCACCATCCCGGCCATCGCCGGCAGCACCAGCAGCAAGGTGTCGACGCTGTCCAACACACTGTGTTTGTCTTCACTCAAATCGCGGTTGTACGACAGCGGCAACGACTTGAGCGTCGACATCAACCCGGTCAGGTTGCCAATCAAACGCCCAGCCTTGCCCCGCGCCAGTTCGGCAATGTCCGGGTTCTTTTTCTGCGGCATGATCGAGCTGCCGGTGGCGTAGGCATCGTCCAGCACCACCCAGCGAAACTGGCGCGACGACCACAGGCAAAACTCCTCCGACAGCCGCGAAATATTCACCCCGAGCATGCCCGCCACAAACAGGAATTCCGCCACATGGTCACGGCTGGCCACGGCATCAATGGAGTTTTCGCACGGCCCGGTGTAGCCCATCTCCTTGGCCGAATGCTCAGGCTGGCGTGCAATGGCAGAACCGGCCATCGCCGCCGCACCCAACGGCGACAACGCCGTACGCGCATCCCAATCCACCAACCGTTGCACATCACGCAACATCGACTGGGCGTGGGCCAACAAGTGATGGGCAAACACAATCGGTTGCGCCTGCTGCAAATGGGTGAACCCTGGGCAAATGCTTTCGATGTGTTGCTCGGCCTGCTCCACCAGCGCCTGCTGCAAGCCCAACACCTCGGTGGTGATGGTGCGCGCATGGTCGCGCAGGAAAAGGCGCAGGTCATTGGCGGTCTGATCGTTACGCGAACGCCCGGCGCGCAACTTGCCGCCCAAGGCGCCCAGGCGCTCGGTCAATACGCGTTCGATAAAGGTGTGCACGTCCTCGTCATCCAGGGTTGGATGCAGGCGCCCGGCGGCGAAATCCTCACCGATACGGTCCAGGGCTTCCAGCGTGCGCAGGGTTTCCGACTCATCCAGCAAACCGGCGCGCTGCAATTCACGGGCATGGGCACGGGAGCCGGCCAGGTCGTAGGGCGTCAGGCGGAAATAGCGCTCGGGGCAGCGGGACAACGCCGCCAAGGCAGCAGACGGACCGGTCTTGAAACGAGCGCCCCAAAGGCGATCGGTGGGCTGGGACATCGGTATTCCTCACGCTTGTTTTTAGAAGAGTCGGAGGCAGTAAAAATAAGATTTCAACTAGACTGAACCAGCGTCTGACGCGCCGTATTCAAGGTTGCCAAGGGCGGATGTTTATGTTCATTATCGCCGCCTGGCTATGTTCAAGGATTGGGTTGAAGCCTGTTGAATATGGCACTTGAGGTCAACGCGTATTATGGAAACCCCACTTTCCACTTCTGGAAACATGCCGCCAAAACCCGGCACACGACCGCCGCTGCAACTGAGCGGGCTGGACTTCAAACTGCTGCGCGTGTTCATGGCCGTGGTCGAAGCCGGCGGCTTCAGTGCCGCGCAAAACGAGCTGAATGTGGGCCTGGCGGCCATCAGCAAACAGATCTCCGACCTTGAAATTCGCATCGGCATGCGCTTGTGTACGCGGGGCCGCGAAGGGTTCGGTCTGACCGAAGAAGGCAAGTTGGTGTATCAAGCATCCATCGAGCTATTTACCTCGGTGGACAGTTTTCGCGACAAGCTTAGTTCGGCGCAAAACGAGCTGATTGGTGACCTTAGTGTCGGCGTAATTGATAACACCGTGTCCGACGTTAATTCCCCGCTAATTACCGCGCTGGGGAAACTACACAACGAATCGCCAAAAATTAGATTGCGCCTGCATGCCTCGCAACTCGACGAAGTTGAACGCGGCGTGGTGGAAGGGCGGCTGATCGTCGGCATCGTGCCGGTGTACCAGCGCCGCGAAGAATTCGACTACTTCCCCCTCTACGAAGAAAAAGCCCACGCCTACTGCGCCGTAGGACACCCGCTGTTCCACGCGAGCGACATCACCCCAGACGTGCTGCGCCAATACGAAGTGGTCAACCACCGGTACGCGATCCACCGCGACAAAGCCAACTTCGTCACCTACGACAGTCAGTCTGCCTCGGCCTCACAGGTGGAAGCCGTCGCCATCCTGATCCTCACCGGCCGCTTCCTGGGCTTCCTGCCGGAACATTACGCAGCGCCACTGGTAAGGGAAGGGCGCCTGCGCGCACTGTGCCCGGAACAGGTTTACCTGAGCACGACATTCAACCTGATCCTGCGCCACAACGCGCCGAGAAGCCCGATGGTGAAAGCGTTTGCAACGGCGCTGGGCGTGGACCTGAAGACGCCGGCCTAAGCGTCAACAAAGCTCAAATGTGGGAGCTCTCGAGCCCCAGCGAGGCAGCGATGGGATCGCCTCGGTCAACCTGCCGACCCCACCTACCTGCATCACCTCTCAGTAAGCCATTAACGTTTTTGGCGCGAAGAGTGAATTTTTTATCAAATTCAAATGCTCTTTGGTGTTTTCGTGAATGCAGGGTATGACCAGCGGTTCGACCCGTAACGAAATGTATATCCCGTTGACATATCCAGGCTGTGGTGTAGCGTTGCGATATTAAACGATCACTAGAGGTAGGCCATCATGGACCAAGGTTCTGTATTCCAAAGCAACCGCAGCCAAGCGGTACGTTTGCCAAAAGCTGCTGCCATGCCGGACGATGTAAAGCGCGTAGATGTTATCTCTATCGGAAGAGCCAGAATCATCACCCCAGCCGGTGAGTCATGGGACAGCTGGTTTGATGGCGAGGGGGTCACGCCTGACTTCATGACCGATCGCGAGCAACCAGCGGAACAAGAGCGGGAATCTTTTTAATGCTCAAGTTCATGCTAGATACCAACATTTGCATCTTCACCATCAAAAACAAACCCCAACAGGTGCGTGAAACCTTCAAAAGGCACCATGGCCAACTGGGTATTAGTACAGTGACCCTGATGGAGTTGATTTACGGTGCTGAAAAATCAGCTAACCCGGAGCGAAACCTCGCCGACGTAGAAGGGTTTGCTGCGCGCCTGGAGGTTTTAAAATACGACCAAGACGCCGCGATACATACTGGGCAGCTTCGCGCAGAGCTGGCTAGAGCGGGTACTCCGATAGGTCCCTATGACCAGATGATCGCCGGGCATGCCCGTTCGCAGGGTCTGATTTTGGTCACGAATAATCGACGCGAGTTCGACCGCGTGCCAGGATTGCGGGTAGAAGATTGGGTGTGAGCTGACCTCTTGGCACCCATGCTAAGTGCGTCCAGCCTGACGCCGATCAACCTGTGGGAGCTCTCGAGCCCCAGCGAGGCAGCGATAGGATCGCCTCGGTCCACCCGCCGACCCCACCCACCCGCATCACCGCTGCAACTTGGCGCGCTTCTTCTTCGAATGAAAATGCCGAAAATGCGCATCCTGCGCCGCCGCCAACAACTCCCGATCCCCACGCGTATCGCCCCAGGCCCGTAGCCGATACTCGCCCAAATCCCCATACACCGCCTCAAGCCGCAGCACCTTGTTCTCACAACGGCAATTATTCCCCGTGAGCTTGCCCGTCAACACGCCGTCGACCACCTCAAGCTCAGTGCCAATCAATTTGATCCCCAGCCGATTCGCAAACGGCTGCAACACCAACGCCGGCGACGCCGAACACAGCGTCACCACCGCCCCGGACTTCACCTCATCTTCCACCGACTGCAAGCCCTTGGGACGCATCAACTTGGTCCAATAACGCTGGCAATACGCCTCAGCCTGCTGCTGCACCCACGCCTTCTCCACGCCCGTCATAAAGGTGCGGATCAACTGCGCCTTCAACTCATCCCGGCTGATCTGCTGCAGCAAAAAGCGCAGCCCCGGAACGGCGAGTTTCACCATCCGGCCGTAAAACTCGCCGGGGCCAAAGGCGAATTTGAGGAAGGGCACGAAACTGTCGTGGTGAGTCAGGGTGCCGTCGAAGTCAAAGACGGAGAGTACTTTGGCGTCGATGGGGCCGGCTTCGAGCATGTCTGGGTTCACGGGTTGGCCTCGGTCCTATCTAGTATTTTTTGAGCGTTCATCAGGTGTGACCACTGGAGTTTACTCCCGTGCCAATCTTCCGACTTTGGAGTAAAGCCCTTCAGTGAAAGCCTCTCGGTCACTCGACCGGTGACAACGCTGATGGCAATTGGGGCACAAGGCTACAGCATTGGTCGTGCGATCCGAACCCTTCTGGACGAGGTGCTTGACGTGATGTACTTCAAGAAATGGCAAACCATCGACCTCGAAAGGTGCGTTAGAGCCACAGACTTCGCAAATGTTTTGGCTTCATTTAGCTTTAAGGAGCACACGTTGGTCGAGAGTAAGAACGGTGCTAATAATCGATGCTGTCGCTTCCGTGTGATTCCTCGGGGTAGATATGGAGGAGTTGTTACAACCGGTGCGAAGTCTGCCGCATCATAGATTGTTCGTTCGTATCACGTTTCTTTTGTTATTGTTTAAATATACTTTTATCTAGTTTTTTCATAAAGGGGTGAAAAATACTAATTTATATAAGGTTTGGGATTTTGCATGCTGGATTAAAGTTTTATTAGAAAGTTTTTGTAAATCCAGCCTTCCACTTTTCTGCCTCCAATGTCTGTTTCAATACGGATCCATCCAGAGGTATCTCCTTCTAGATTTTCTACTAAGGTTCCTCTTGATAATCGCCCAAGCTCTTCAGAAAGTTTGTTTGGTTTATTTCTTATTATAACGTCGCTACCAATCACAACACTACTTCCAGAAAAAAGCTCCTTCATCTCCGGTTGATATGAGTTTGCTGAAAAGCGAAGGTCCTTAGAAGAGCTTGGGTTTTCTATGAGATTGTAGAGGTTGACTATTAAGGTGATTGCAGCAACGAGATTTAGGAACTTTTGTAACTTGTCCCAAGAGGGTGCACAGAAAAATAATAGATGCTTATAGGCATCCATGGAAAGCTCTGTTATGTCTCCCTTTCTTTCAAGCAGCTCAACTATTTCCTCCTCTAACTCTGTGGTCGATAGTTTTGCTTGAAGATCGTCCTCAATGGTTGATGCTGAGCTATTCATGATGACGGAATTTAAAACTTCTTCCGTTATTTTTATCGCTTGCGGCTTGTGATGTGTGAGATACCGATATAGGAGGGAGTTACTTGGATTTTCAGATTGTACGAGGTCAAATGTACTGGAGTTCAGGCGTATTATTCGCGAAATTGTATCGCTTATGCGATCTCTAACCCCTGTGCCAATATTTTCAGCGGCTCTATAGCCGATGATACTGTCCAATCCTAATTGTTCAAGCACCGATGAAATGTTTTGCATACGGTACTCAATCGACGCAGCACTACGTAGTTTTAACGGTCCCTCTCTCAATAGGCGATTGATTGCCGATTTGCTGAATGTTTCTCCACTCTTCTCGAGGGCCAGCATTTTCAGATAAGCATTGACAGAAGCTTCAAGCTCCTGGTCGCTCCAGCCGGAATTGCTTTTTTGAGTATCCATACAGTCGCCGAGGGTGAGGTACCCTCGGACGATACTGATTAGCCATTATTGCGTCTACGAAATTTTGCGTCCGTAGCATCTAGCCCTTCTCTGGGTTAGAAAATCCTCTTGCTCATTCCGAAATGTTGAGTGAGTTTTTTCCACAATGGAACTCTGGCTGGTGCTCTCCTATAGGTCCGGTTAACCAATAAAAGCGGCATGTCTCGAAGGCGTATCCAGCCTTCATTCTGCCAATGCAGCAGGTTCAACGACATCTCCGGCCAGTCCAGCATGCTCAACAAAGGGCGTTCCACCGTCCTTGGCTGACGTTCGTCCCGCAATGTCGGAATCACCTCATGAGTCAGCCAACTACGTAGCAGACGATTCCCTGGTGTGTAGTGATAGACCAGTAACGCGTAAGCACCGGATTCACTGATCATCAGCATTTCTTCGGGCTGACCGTGGAACAGCAGTTTTAAAGTTCTTCGTTGGTCTTGATCGAGCTTGCGAGTCGTGCGCTCATCTAGGAACCACCCCATCAAACGCCCAAGATCGCGGGCGCAAAACCACGCTTGATTTTCAAGGAGGAGGGCGTGCAAAGGGAGGTTTTGACGGGTGAAGACGGTAGGCCAGAAGGGATCATGCATGGCGCGCCTCCTTTACGGGAGGTGCTTGAGGGAGCGTTTTTACGCAGTGGATAGCCTTCGTAAGGAAGGCGAAAACTCTAGGCATTTCCATAACCTCTGTGTGATGTCAGCTTTCTTAGGGCTGGGTGCCGGGAGTTAAGAAACCCCACACAGAGGGCCGGACATATTCCCCATTCGGGTCTTGTATTAGCCCACTCCCGGCATAACAGAGATTTTCGATGCCCGCGGGGAAACCGTAGGCACAAAAAAGCCGCTACTGTCGGGTGCGGTCAGTCCGCTGTGTGAGGTGTTTCTTAGGCACCGGTGTACAGGTTAGGGGGTTATTACGAAAGGCGTCAATACACACCTGCAAGGAATGGATACCCCTTTTTCTTTCAATTAACCTTTCGAAGGGTCGACGCCAATATTTTTCGGTGATATCGTTCGGCCACTCTCCTCGGGAGGGAACGGAACTGCCAGATAGGGCCTAGCCCTTATGGCCGCAGAGTTCATCCACAGCTCTGTGGAAGAGGTTGGATAATTATTTTTACTAGGTCGGCTCCGTGGAAAACCCAAGCACATGCTTGGGTTTTTTGTTATGGGAAGGGAGAAAATGGATTTAGAGTTCAGAATAAAAGAAGCCATTGAGGCAGAAGCGAAAAAACTAATCGGCCGTTATCAGCAATATCATAATACTTTGCATTTAGAGCATTCTCGAAAGCAAAGTCGCCTTAAAAATATCTCACCGAAAGTCGTAAAAACCCCTGAGGCTTGGGCTCATGGTAGGTTGCACAATCCATTCTATGTGCATCGAAAGGCTTCAAGTATTGCAAGGTCTATAGCTAAAAAAATACGTGAAAATAGTTATCGTCCTAATCCTCCGTTCATGCATGAAGTAGATAAGTCTGGTGGAGGAAAGCGAAGTATTTCGGTCTACCAAGTGCCAGATGCCGCAATTTCTCGATTGTTTTATTCGGGGCTGCTTGAGAAAAATAAGCATCGATTTAGTTCCTATTCATATGCTTATAGAAATGATCGAAATGTGCATTTTGCTATTCAGGATATTGCCGTTGACTTGCAGTCCTTGTCGCGGGTTTTTGTTGCAGAGTTTGACTTCTCTGATTTTTTTGGATCTATCAGTCATTCATACTTATTGGCGCAACTTGAATGTAATGGCTTTATGGTCAGTGGTGATGATCTTCAAGTAATAAAAGCATTTTTGGAGTCGCATGGGCAAGTTGGAATTCCGCAGGGTACTTCCATTTCATTGTTTCTGGCTAATCTGGTTTGTTGGGCTCTTGACAAAAAATTAGAGCGCTGTGGTGTTAAATTTGCTAGGTATGCGGACGATACAATTGTTTGGTCTCAGGACTACGCGAAAATTTGTGAGGCGTTTGAGTGTTTTGATGAATTTTCTAGGGTTGCAGATATAAAAATTAATACAGCTAAATCGGCAGGAATAAATCTTTTAAAAAGAAAAGGCTTGCCCGCGGAGATGTCTTCTAAAGATAAGATAGATTTTCTCGGTTACTCGCTCTCGCTTGGAGATGTATCGATAAAAGATAGTGCTGTGGCAAAAATCAAGGATCAAATCGCTTATATTTTGTCGAAGCATTTATTACAACCTCTAAACTCAACTCCATTAATGGCTTTAATTATACCGGCAAATGGTAGAGATAAGGCCTTGTTGAGTGCTATGGCTGAGATTCGTCGTTACCTTTATGGAGGGTTGACAGCGCAACAGATATTGAACTACTTGAATGGTAGGACCAGACGTATCTACTTTAAAGGATTGATGAGTTACTATCCTTTGGTTTCTGATATTGAACAATTGAAAATGCTTGACGGTTGGCTGGTATCGGCAGTTCATCGTGCCGTCAGGGCAAGAAATAAACTCTTGCTTCGTCATGGCTTCAATCGGAGTCACTCTTTTCCCTTCAATGTGTCTAGAAGTACTATGGTGCGCAGGTATAGAGACCAGCGGGTGGCAGGAAAAGCAACTTACGACGTTCCTAGTTTGTCACTACTTCATCGTGCCTTAACGCAGGCTATGACAGAAGCGGGTATTGAAAAAGTCATGAATATACGGTCTTTAACCTATATGTACTGAGTTTTTAAAGGTAATAAAAAATCCGCAAATGCGGATTTTTTATTTTGATTTTTATCAATCCCAGCTCAGCGCGCCGCCGGTCTGGTACTCGATCACACGGGTTTCAAAGAAGTTTTTCTCTTTCTTCAAGTCCATGATCTCGCTCATCCAAGGGAACGGGTTAGTCGTCCCTGGGTACTCTTCTTTAAGACCAATCTGCGACAACCGACGATTAGCAATAAACTTCAGATAATCCTCCATCATCGCCGCATTCATGCCCAACACCCCACGCGGCATAGTGTCCCGCGCATATTCAATCTCCAGCTGCGTCCCCTGCAAAATCATCTGGGTCGCTTCTTCCTTCATCTCGGCATCCCACAAATGCGGGTTTTCGATTTTGATCTGGTTGATCACATCGATACCGAAGTTCAGGTGCATCGACTCGTCACGCAGGATGTACTGGAACTGTTCCGCCACGCCGGTCATTTTGTTGCGGCGGCCCATGGACAGGATCTGGGTGAAGCCGCAGTAGAAGAAGATGCCTTCCAGGACGCAGTAGTAGGCGACCAGATTGCGCAGCAGCTCTTTATCAGTCTCGACGGTGCCGGTTTCGAACTTCGGATCGGAGATCGAACGGGTGTATTTGAGGCCCCAGGCGGCTTTTTTAGCGACCGATGGAATCTCGTGGTACATGTTGAAGATCTCGCCTTCATCCATGGCCAGGGATTCGATGCAGTACTGGTAGGCGTGGGTGTGGATCGCTTCTTCGAAGGCTTGGCGCAGGATGTACTGGCGGCACTCCGGGTTGGTGATCAAGCGGTACACGGCCAGCACCAGGTTGTTGGCAACCAGGGAGTCGGCGGTGGAGAAGAAGCCGAGGTTGCGCATGACGATGCGGCGCTCGTCGTCGGTCAGGCCTTCGGGGTTTTTCCACAGGGCGATGTCGGCGGTCATGTTGACCTCTTGCGGCATCCAGTGGTTGGCGCAGCCGTCGAGGTACTTCTGCCAGGCCCAGTCGTACTTGAAGGGTACGAGTTGGTTGAGGTCTGCGCGGCAGTTGATCATGCGCTTTTCGTCAACGGCGACGCGGGCGGCGGAGCCTTCCAGTTCGGCGAGGCCTTCGGCGACGTCGAGTTTGTCCAGGGCGGCCTTGGCGCGCACGATGGCGGCGGAGTCACTGGCGGTGACGGCGCGGGCTTCGATGGCGGCGGCGGCGCCGGCACCGTCGAGGCGGTCCATGTTGGCTTCGGTGGCGTGGCCGGCGTTGGCGCCTTTGGCGGCTACTTCGCCTTCTTCTTCTTTGTCGAATTCGTCCCAGCTCAGCATGACGTGTCGTCTCCTGCGTGAGGGCTCAATGGTGCCCGTGTGAAACCGGATGGTTGGGTGTTCACACGGCCCAGAGGCCGCGGTGGATCTTAAGGAATCGTTTGTTGCAACAGCTCGCGCAGGCAATTAAACGGAATAGGGTTACGGGTTCTGCTTGAGGCTTGAGGTGCGCAGCAACAGATGCAGGCTCGCGCGGAGGCCTCAGGTCTGGCTCTTCATCCCAGTGTAAAGGGATATTGCAGGCCCGATTTACCCGCGCATTATAGGGAAAAAATCGGCTTTGTGTTGCGGCGGATGGTCACGATTGAGGGCCAAAATGCTGTGGTTTTCGGCCAGAGCGTGTGTTTGCAAGGCTTTGCTGGGGTAGGAATTTTTTGACGGGCGGTGGGATAGTTTTTGTAGGGCTGTGGGCGGGGGAATTGAGGAGGGCTGTGTGGGGTGTGTTTGGCTGGGATCGCCATCGCAGGCAAGCCAGCTCCCACATTGGGTGGGCGGTGGGCCAGAGGGCGGTTCTTGGCCGCAAGAACGATTTCTTGCGGCGACCAAGATCCGGGTTTATATCTTTCTGAAAAAGTTATTATCCGTTAGAGCAACCATTGCCCATCACTTGATAATTAAGAATATGACGCTGGCCTTGTGAGTCTTCATATTCCATTTGTACCGGTACAACGTTGCAGACATCCGGGATGTTGCTCATGGACAATACTTTGGCCACATCCAAGTGTGTGCTGTAAGTGTAGTCTTCAACGATCGGTGGGTTCTGTCCGGCCAGCTCAGTCGGGGCTTCGTCGGCCAGGGCGGCGGTGGCGCACAAGCTGCTGAGGGCCAAAACTACTAACGCTTTCATTTCTGTATTTACCTTCTTCAGGGCGAAAGGGGTCACGGGGCCCTTATGAGGCCACGTGTGTAACTTTAAAATTGGGAAGTTCGGATTAACGTTGCCTTGGTGGGGGCTGTTACGGTGTTAATCACGTTGCCTTGTTGGCGGAGTTGATTTTAGGCCTGTGGGTTTTATTCATATACCCGTGCTTTTGATAAACACTATTGGCGGTTTTTGTAACAATCCCGTGGTAAAGGTTTTTTCATCCGGCGCCAAAGCCGCGCAGGCCGTGGGCCAGAGCCCTGAAAGGGCATAGCAGGGCATTTTGTAGGGGCTTGTTACTACCATCGTCGAATGGTTCTATGGGGCAGCCCCGGCTACAACAGGGGCCATACAACAACAACTATGTCACCGAGGTAAGAAAGATGAGTGCGGCTTCCCTGTACCCCGTTCGCCCCGAAGTAGCAGCCAACACGCTGACCGACGAGGCGACCTACAAGGCCATGTACCAGCAGTCGGTGGTCAACCCCGATGGCTTCTGGCGCGAGCAAGCCAAGCGCCTTGACTGGGTCAAGCCTTTCACCGCGGTCAAGCAGACCTCTTTCGACGACCACCATGTCGACATCAAATGGTTTGCCGACGGCACCCTCAACGTTTCCTACAACTGCCTGGACCGCCACCTCGCCGAGCGTGGTGATCAGGCGGCGATCATCTGGGAGGGCGATGACCCTTCCGAAAGCCGCACCATCACCTACCGCGAGCTGCATGAAGAAGTCTGCAAGTTCGCCAACGCCCTGCGCGGCCAGGATGTACACCGCGGCGACGTGGTGACTATCTATATGCCGATGATTCCCGAAGCCGTGGTCGCCATGTTGGCCTGTACCCGCATCGGTGCGATTCACTCCGTGGTGTTTGGCGGTTTTTCACCGGAAGCCCTGGCCGGTCGCATTATCGACTGTAAGTCGAAGGTGGTGATCACCGCCGACGAAGGCATCCGCGCCGGTAAGAAGATTCCGCTGAAGGCCAACGTCGACGACGCGCTGACCAACCCGGAAACCAGCAGCATCCAGAAAGTCATTGTGTGCAAGCGCACCAATGGCAACATCAAGTGGAACCAGCATCGCGACATCTGGTACGAAGACCTGATGAAAGTGGCGGGCACTGTGTGTGCGCCAAAAGAGATGGGCGCCGAAGAAGCGCTGTTCATCCTTTACACCTCGGGCTCCACCGGCAAGCCTAAAGGCGTGCAGCACACCACCGGCGGCTACTTGCTGTACGCAGCCCTGACCCACGAACGCGTGTTCGACTACCGCCCAGGTGAAATCTACTGGTGCACCGCCGACGTCGGCTGGGTCACCGGCCACACCTATATCGTCTACGGCCCGCTGGCCAACGGCGCGACCACGCTGCTGTTTGAAGGCGTGCCGAACTACCCGGATATCACGCGGGTGGGCAAGATCGTCGACAAGCACAAGGTCAATATCCTCTACACCGCACCGACCGCGATCCGCGCGATGATGGCTTCGGGCACCGCCGCCTGTGAAGGTGTGGATGGCAGCAGCCTGCGCCTGCTCGGTTCGGTGGGTGAGCCAATCAACCCGGAAGCCTGGGACTGGTACTACAAGAATGTCGGCCAATCCCGTTGCCCGATCGTCGACACCTGGTGGCAGACCGAAACCGGCGCCACCTTGATGAGCCCGCTGCCGGGTGCCCACGCACTCAAGCCTGGCTCGGCGGCACGCCCATTCTTCGGCGTGGTGCCGGCGCTGGTGGACAACCTCGGTAACATCATCGAGGGCGCTGCCGAAGGCAACCTGGTGATCCTCGATTCGTGGCCAGGCCAGGCGCGTACGCTGTATGGCGACCATGACCGTTTTGTCGACACTTACTTCAAGACCTTCCGTGGCATGTACTTCACCGGCGACGGCGCGCGCCGTGATGAAGACGGCTACTGGTGGATCACTGGGCGTGTGGACGACGTGTTGAACGTGTCCGGCCACCGCATGGGCACCGCCGAGATTGAAAGCGCGATGGTTGCGCATCCTAAAGTCGCCGAAGCGGCGGTGGTGGGTGTGCCCCATGACATCAAGGGGCAGGGTATCTATGTGTATGTCACGCTCAAGAATGGCGAAGAGCCGAACGAAGCGCTGCGTCTGGAGCTGAAAAACTGGGTGCGCAAAGAGATCGGGCCGATTGCCTCGCCGGATGTGATCCAGTGGGCACCGGGCTTGCCGAAAACACGTTCGGGTAAAATCATGCGCCGGATTCTGCGCAAGATTGCCACGGCTGAGTATGACGGGTTGGGGGATATCTCCACCCTGGCCGACCCAGGGGTGGTGGCGCATTTGATTGAGACGCACAAGACCATGAACGTCGCGTAAGGCGGGCTGGGTAGGATAAAGCCCCATTCGGCGTGAGCCGGGTGGGGCTTTTTTTGTGGGGTTTGATTTCGATAGCACTGGCGAAACCGGATCACCGTGGGAGCTGGCTTGCCTGCGATGAGGGCGTATCAGGCACAGGTGGGTTAGCTGACGGGCCGCTATCGCAGGCAAGCCAGCTCCCACATTTGGAATGTGTTTCATGGCCGGAGTCTGATCGTTCCCACGCTCCGCGTCCGCTCTTGGGGCGTGACGCAGAGCGTCACAGGATGCATGCCCACGCGGAGCGTGGGAACGATCAGTGTGTAGGCCAATAAATATCGGTTTCTTTCGTAGGAGGTTTCTGAATGTTACCGTCCAGCCTAAATGTGTAACCCCACGCCCATTCCTGAGGCAATGCGCTACGCCTGCGCCCCGAAAACCCGCGTTTTAGACACCCTCAGAAATAAGATTAAACGCCAGACTTGCCGTGCTAGAAGGGTTTGCGAATAATAGGCCCGCAATTTGCAGCATCAACAGGTTTAATATCTTTTGTCTCTGCATAAAATTCAGAGGCTGTCAATGAGCTGGAACCGCTTTCTCGGTGCTTCTGTAAATTGTTGTCGCATTGAGGAAATATCGGCTTCCGGCCTGTCGTTAGAATGCCGATCACTCGCTCGTCGTCTCCTGTATCAATTTGGGGTAGGACGCAGCACCGCTATTCGGTTTCACTTAAGTCGCATCGTGGGCCACGGCTCATTCTGCTTTTTGCCCCATACCGATGGAGTCCCAAGATGAAGAAACTTGTGCTGTTGGGCGCCCTGGCGCTGTCCGTGCTGTCCATGCAGGCCTTCGCTGATGAAAAGCCTCTGAAAATTGGTATCGAAGCGGCTTACCCTCCGTTTGCCTCGAAGGCGCCGGATGGCAGCATCGTTGGTTTTGACTACGACATCGGTAACGCGCTGTGCGCAGAGATGAAGGTCAAGTGCGTATGGGTCGAGCAGGAATTCGACGGCCTGATCCCTGCGCTCAAAGTGCGCAAGATCGATGCGATCCTGTCGTCCATGTCCATCACTGAAGACCGCAAGAAGTCCGTGGACTTCACCAACCGCTACTACCTGAGCCCAGCGCAGCTGGTGATGAAGGAAGGCACCACCGTCAGCGACAGCCTGGATGAACTCAAAGGCAAGAAAATCGGCGTGCAACGCGGTTCGATCCATGATCGTTTCGCCAAGGAAGTCCTGGCCCCTAAAGGCGTGACGGTTGTGCCTTACAGCTCGCAGAACGAAATCTACCTGGACGTGGAAGCCGGTCGCCTCGATGGCACCGTGGCTGACGCTACCCTGCTGCAAGACGGCTTCCTGAAAACCCCGGCCGGTAAAGGCTACGCGTTCGTGGGCCCACAGTTCACCGACGCCAAGTACTTCGGTGACGGCATCGGTATCGCTGTGCGTAAAGGCGACAAGGCCGAGCTGGACAAGATCAACGCTGCGATTGCCGCGATCCGTGCCAACGGCGAATACAAGAAAATCCAGGACAAGTACTTCGACTTCGATATTTACGGCGCTGACCCTAAGTAACTCGTCGCAGCTGTCTGTCCTAAATGGCGCAAGCAACAGAAGATTCTGAAGTTTGCGCCATTTTTTCATCCCCCTTTTCGAGGACCTGAATCATGTTGAACGGCTACGGGGCTGTCATCCTCGATGGCGCATGGTTGACGCTTCAGCTCGCCTTGTCGTCCATGGCCTTGGCCATTGTTCTGGGTCTGATCGGGGTCGCGTTACGCCTGTCGCCGGTGCGCTGGTTGGCTTGGCTGGGTGACTTGTACTCCACGGTGATCCGCGGGATCCCCGACCTGGTGCTGATTCTGCTGATTTTCTACGGCGGCCAGGACTTGTTAAACCGCGTCGCGCCGATGCTCGGCTATGACGACTATATCGACTTGAACCCCTTGGCCGCCGGTATCGGCACCCTGGGTTTCATCTTTGGCGCCTACCTCTCGGAAACCTTCCGTGGCGCCTTCATGGCCATTCCCAAGGGCCAGGCCGAGGCCGGCCTTGCGTATGGCATGAGCAGTTTCCAGGTGTTTTTCCGGGTGATGGTGCCGCAGATGATTCGGCTGGCGATCCCTGGTTTCACCAACAACTGGCTGGTACTCACCAAGGCCACCGCGCTGATCTCGGTGGTGGGCCTGCAAGACATGATGTTCAAGGCCAAGCAGGCGGCAGACGCCACCCGTGAGCCTTTTACCTTCTTCCTCGCAGTGGCGGCGATGTACCTGGTGATCACCAGCGTGTCGTTGCTGGCCCTGCGTTATCTTGAGAAGCGCTACTCGGTAGGCGTAAGGGCGGCTGATCTATGATCTTCGACTACAACGTCATCTGGGAAGCCATGCCGCTGTACCTTGGCGGCCTGGTAACCACCCTGAAACTGTTGGCCATCTCGCTGTTCTTTGGCCTGCTCGCCGCCTTGCCGCTGGGCTTGATGCGCGTGTCCAAGCAGCCGGTCATCAACGGTGCGGCCTGGCTCTACACCTACGTGATCCGCGGCACGCCGATGCTGGTGCAGCTGTTTTTGATCTACTACGGCCTGGCGCAATTCGAAGCCGTGCGCGAAAGCTTCCTGTGGCCGCTGCTGTCGAGCGCCACGTTCTGCGCATGCCTGGCGTTTGCGATCAACACCAGCGCCTACACCGCCGAAATCATCGCCGGTAGCCTCAAGGCCACGCCGAATGGGGAGATCGAGGCGGCCAAGGCCATGGGCATGTCGCGCTACAAGCTGTACCGCCGCATCCTGCTGCCGTCGGCCTTGCGCCGCGCGCTGCCGCAGTACAGCAACGAAGTGATCATGATGCTGCAGACCACCAGTCTGGCGTCCATCGTCACCTTGATCGACATCACCGGTGCTGCACGCACCGTGAACGCCCAGTATTACTTGCCGTTCGAAGCCTATATCACCGCCGGCGTGTTCTACCTGTGCCTGACCTTTATCCTGGTGCGCCTGTTCAAGTTGGCCGAGCGCCGCTGGCTGAGCTACCTGGCTCCACGGAAGCATTGATATGGAACGTATCGATCACCTGTTGCCCTGGGGCCACCTGGGTTGTGAGCGTCAGCTGAGCGTATTTCGCTTCGGCAGTGGCGAGCGCAAGGCCTATATCCAGGCCAGCCTGCACGCCGACGAATTGCCGGGCATGCGCGCGGCGTGGGAGCTGAAAAAGCGCCTCACCGAACTGGAACAGCAAGGCGCCCTCAACGGGGTGATCGAGCTGGTGCCGGTGGCCAACCCGATGGGCTTGGGCCAACTGCTGCAAGGCAGCCACCAAGGGCGTTTCGAAGTCGGCAGCGGCAAGAATTTCAACCGTGATTTCGTCGAGCTGAGCGCGCCGGTTGCCGAGTTGCTCAAGGGCAAGCTAGGCGATGACCCGCACGCGAATGTGCGCATGATCCGCCAGGCGATGACCGACGCACTCACTGCATTGCCCGCGCCGAGCAGCCAGCTGCAAGGCATGCAGCGCATCTTGCTGAGCCACGCCTGCACCGCCGATATCGTCCTGGACCTGCATTGCGACGCCGAAGCCGCGTTGCACATGTATGCGTTGCCCCAGCACTGGCCGCAGTGGCGCTCGTTGTCGGCGCACCTGGGTGTGAAAGTCGGCCTGCTGGCGGAAGACTCCGGCGGCAGTTCGTTTGATGAAGCCTGCTCGCTGCCGTGGTTGCGTCTGTCACAGGCGTTCCCCGAAGCACAGGTTCCGCTGGCGTGCCTGGCGACTACCCTGGAATTGGGTGGCCAGGCCGACACCGGCCGTGATGAAGCGATTTTCCACGCCGAAGGCATCCTCGCGTTCCTCGCCGAGCAAGGCTTGATCACCGGCCAATGGCCGGCGCCGCAATACGACGCGTGCGAAGGCTTGCCCTTCGAAGGCACCGAGTTGCTGTTTGCGCCCCATGCCGGGGTGATCAGTTACCTGCGTAAAGCCGGTGACCGGGTAGAAGCGGGCGATGAGATTTTTGAAGTGATTGACCCTCTGACCGACCGCGTCAGCATTGTTTGCGCGGGGACGTCCGGGGTGTTGTTTGCCGTTGAACGGCTACGTTATGCCCAAGCGGGTTTCTGGCTGGCCAAGGTGGCGGGGCGCGAAGCGCTGCGCCACGGGCGCTTGCTCAACGACTGACCACCTGTTTTTGTGAGAACCGACCGCATGTACAAACTTGAAGTCCAAGACCTGCATAAACGCTATGGCAGTCATGAAGTGCTCAAAGGCGTGTCCCTGGCCGCCGCGGCCGGTGATGTGATCAGCATCATCGGTTCCAGTGGTTCGGGCAAAAGTACCTTTTTGCGCTGCATCAACCTGCTGGAGCAACCCCACGCCGGCAAGATTCTGCTCAATAACGAAGAGCTGAAACTGGTGGCCAACAAGGACGGCGCCATGAAGGCCGCCGACCCGAAACAGCTGCAGCGCATGCGTTCGCGCCTGTCCATGGTGTTCCAGCATTTCAACCTGTGGTCGCACATGACTGCGCTTGAAAACGTGATGGAAGCGCCGGTGCACGTGCTGGGCATGTCGAAAAAAGACGCGCGTGAAAAGGCCGAGCACTACCTGGCCAAAGTTGGTGTGGGCCATCGTAAGGATGCGTTCCCCGGCCACATGTCCGGCGGCGAGCAGCAGCGCGTGGCCATCGCCCGCGCCCTGGCAATGGAGCCGGAGGTGATGCTGTTCGACGAACCGACCTCGGCCCTCGACCCGGAGCTGGTCGGCGAAGTGCTCAAGGTGATGCAGGACCTGGCCCAGGAAGGCCGCACCATGGTGGTGGTGACCCACGAAATGGGCTTTGCCCGTGAAGTCTCGAACCAGTTGGTGTTTTTGCACAAAGGCATCGTCGAAGAACGTGGCAACCCGCGTGAAGTGCTGGTGAACCCGCAGTCCGAGCGGTTGCAGCAGTTTCTTTCCGGTAGCTTGAAATAATCAAGACTGCTTTTGTGCACTCAAATAGTGCATATTTCGCAGCCTTGAGGTCGCCTCGTTCCCTGTGGGAGCTGGCTTGCCTGCGATAGCGATATATCAGTAACCAGTGTGGCAACTGACCCTCCGCCATCGCAGGCAAGCCAGCTACCACATTGGTTCTCCATATGTTTTGAGATTTGTGTTCGTTTACCGGCTAGCATTGGCCCTTGTCTTCATTACTGTTACTCGCTTCGGATAGCCCCTAAATGACCGCCCATAAAATTGGTTTCCTGATTTGGCCCAGCACAAAAGCACTCACGCTTGCGCTGGCTGAGGAGGCTTTGCGCGTTGCTCAACGGGTGCATCCGGACGTTGTGTACGAACTGTCGTTCTTGCAGGCCGAGCCGCGCACCGAAGGTGCCTGGCAATTACCGGGCGAACCGTGGGCCGGCAAGCTTGAAGGCTTTCAGAAGCTGTTCCTGCTGGCGGACGAACCACCTACCGTCATTGCGTCCCAACTCAGTACTGCACTCAAGCAGTTGGTGCGCGCCGGGTGCGTGATCGGCGGGTTGTCGGCCGGTGTGTATCCCTTGGCTCAGTTGGGTCTGCTCGACGGCTACCGCGCCGCCGTGCACTGGCGCTGGCAGGACGACTTCGCCGAGCGCTTCCCCAAGGTGATCGCCACCAGCCATCTGTTTGACTGGGACCGCGACCGCCTGACCGCCTGTGGCGGCATGTCGGTACTCGATCTGCTGCTGGCGGTGTTGGCCCGTGATCACGGCGCCGAGCTGGCCGGTGCGGTCTCCGAAGAACTGGTGGTGGAGCGCATTCGCGAAGGCGGCGAGCGCCAGCGCATCCCACTGCAAAACCGCCTGGGTTCCAGCCATCCGAAGCTGACCCAGGCCGTGCTGCTGATGGAAGCCAATATTGAAGAGCCGCTGACCACCGACGAAATCGCCCAGCATGTGTGCGTGTCACGACGACAACTCGAGCGGATCTTCAAGCAATACCTCAACCGCGTTCCCAGCCAGTATTACCTGGAACTGCGCCTGAACAAGGCCCGCCAGATGCTCATGCAAACCAGCAAGTCGATCATCCAGATCGGCCTGTCGTGCGGCTTCTCCTCGGGGCCGCACTTCTCCAGCGCTTACCGCAACTTCTTTGGCGCCACCCCGCGTGAAGACCGTAACCAGCGGCGTAGCAGCAGCCCGTTTGAATTGTCGTCGGTGCCCTCCGAGCGTGGTTGAGTGGCCTTTATTGTTCGGTTTCCTGATCTGATGCGTCGGTTGACGACGCTGGGCTGAGTTGCGCGCGCTGCCTGACCTCCGGGATGCCAAAGTCCACTCCGGTGCGATTGTAATACGGCACCAGCAGGGCGATCGTTTCAGGCGAGAACGTATTGCCGCCCAGAACGAAACCATCGGCCCTGTCCGGCGCCACCTCAAGCAGGTCAGTGGGAAGTTCGGTTATCCGGTTGTTTCTCAGGTCCAGTTGATCGAGGGATGGCAGGTTGAACGTCCCGTTGGGTACCTCGGTAAGGCCGGCATTTTCGATGATCAGGGTGGATAACCCGGACATCTTGCTGACGTCGGGCGTGATGCCCAGGGGGTTACCACTGAGGTCCAGGTACTCAAGGTTTTGCAGGTCGCTCAAGGCGTCGGCGCTGGTTGCGGTCAACCGCATACGGCTATGGGACAGGATCAGTGTCTTGAGTTTGGTCAGCTTGAACACATCGGCAGGAATGTCCGGCAGGGCATAACGATGAATATGCAGGGTTTCCAGGTTGGGAAAACGCACAAGAAAGCCTTCGGGAATTGAGGTGGCTTGCTCTGCGCTCAACTCCAGTTTCGACACATGTTTAAAGTCCATATTCAGCACCGGTAAATCGCCGAGTAAAGGCAGTTTCAGCGCCATTTCATGATCGGTGGTCGGCGGCTCCTGGCTTGAATCCAGACCGGTCTCCCGTCGCCAGCTTTCCTCCAGCAAGGCCTTGAGCTGGTGGCGAAGCAGTTGCTGTTGCGCTCTTACGCCTTCGTCCATGGGCGTGTCTATGAACGGGTACCGTTCAGGTATATCCAATGCCCACTCCTGCAAGTCTGTTTGCAGTCGCTCGTAGTCGGTTTTCAAGCGCAGGAGTGCGGGCATTGAGTCATTCAGCTCACCGGGCAACCTGAAGATAAAGTTATTCGCCTCGTCGTCAGTGAAGGTGGGGTAAAGCTCATGAACCAAGCGACGCTCGAATGGGTTGGCGTCTGCGCCGAAGTGTTCGCCGGTTCTCTGGCAGTAACGTTTGATCTTTTCCAGGGTGGCGCGTGAAAGGGGGTTGCCCGACAAATCAAACGCTCTAGCCCGTTCGGCGGGCAGGCTGAACAGCGCGTCGGGTAGCCTGCTCAGGTAGTTGCCGCTGAGGTCGGCGCTCGTGAGCTGAGGGCGATTGATCAGGTGTTCGGGGAATAGCGAAATATGCGTCTGGCTAAGGTTCAGCGTCTGCAACTCAGGCATTTGCCCAAGGTTGGGAGAAAGTGACAGCTGGTAGTTGCGGGAAAGGTCCAGGCTTCTCAATTGGCTCAAAGTGGCAAGCTGTGCACGGCTTTGTGTGGTCAGGTTAAGGTTGCAATTGCTCAGCGTCAGCCGATTGAGCTGGGTGCGCGCCATGACCTCGGGAGGCAGTGTGTTGAGTGCTATGTCGCTGATATCCAGCGTGCGCAGGTTGGGGAAGTGGGCCAAAAAGGCGGGTACGCCTTGGGTGGTGGGATAACCCTTCAATCTCAGGTTGCAGATGTGGTCGAAGTTGGCACTGATGGTGGGCAGTTCGCTTTGCAAGGGGGCGTCGAGGTGCAATTGGCGGCCAAGAGAAAACTCGCTGTCCTCCGGGGTCTCGTGCCGCCAGGCACGGAGCAATTGGTGGGTCCAGATCCAGCGATTAAGTTTCTCTTCGGCAACGGTTGAGGAGAAAAGCGGTACTTCGGTGTTGAGGAAGGTTTGAGAGAGGTTGGAGCGCCAGGTCGCGAGGTCGGTTTCCAGTCGTGAAAATTCAGCCTTCAAATAATGAAGCGTCTGTAAGGGCGAGCCAGGGTGGCTTCGCATGGCGTTCAGTACATAGTCCACTTCTGCTGGGGCGAGGCGGGGATACAGTTCGTGTACTAACAGCGCCTCAAGGTTATTTGTGTTGCCAGGGGCACTCGCGTCGTAACCCTCCATGCCGCCTGGCAAGCGCATCAGCTTGGGGTCGTAAAAGGGCTTGCGCACTGGCGCAGTTGCCAGCAGCTCCCCCAGCGGCTCACGGGCCAGCGCGTACTGGCGCAAGGTCTGTTTCAGCAGTGGGCCTTGGCCAATGTGGATACCCAGCGCGTCGCGTTGCGCGTCGGGCAGTGCCTGGAGCACGGCGGTATAGAGGTCGGTTTCGCCGAACAGGGTGCCCTTGCCGTCTTCGGGAACGTAATCGCCATCAATGGCGCGCACCAAGGTGCGTTGGATCGGTGCCTGCAGCGGGCCGATGGTGTCCCGTACCGTACCGGTGCGGCTGAAGTCGCGCACTTCCAGGCGTACCTGCGGCGACCACCCCGGCAGCTTTTCCAGGGAATGCAGCGCGAGTTGTTCTGTGTCGTTGCTTTCCAGGGCATCCATGTACAACCCTTCATACGCTCGACTGATCCTGACCTGATGCGCAGCCCAGCGTGCGCGCTCCACCAGATGGGGTGGCAGACTACCTTGATCCATGGCCAGCAGGTCTTGGCCGCTGGCGCCGAACAGCACCTCGTGCGCCGCACTGGTGGGCAGGCCGGGCGCACTGTCGATGATTTTTTGCAGGCGCGGGTCATCGGTGGTTTCCAGCCCTCGGTAGCGGGAGTCAAACAATGAAGCGCGCTTGGCCTGGGCTTGGCGTGCCAGCTGTTTACGCAGTTTGGCCGCGCGCACGTGCAGTTGGGTGGCGGGGGTGCCGAATTCTTCCTCAAGCAGGATTTTGCGTTCTGATTCGTCCAGGGTTTCCAGCAGCGTTTTGAGAAAATCACCATTTTTCATCTGGGCTTCATGTATCTGCGCCACCGCCGAGTTTTCCTGGCCTTTATGCTCCCAGACGGTCTCACCTTTCGCGTTGAGAAAGCGCAAGGTCTTGGACTCGGGCCACAGGCCGGTCTGACTCAACAGCCAAAGCTGGGTTTGCGGGTCGGCTTTTTGATACTGCGCAGGGTCGTCACTGTTCATCTGGTCGATAAAGTCTTGCAGTTGCTGATCAATGGCGACGCGCTTGAAGGTGTCGGCCAATAGTGGAGGCGGTGGTTGGCGGTCCATATGCAGCTTGCGCAGGGCGGCATCGTCGGCGCCGCTGATGCGATGCGCCCATTCCAGGCGCGTCTCACTGAGTGTGTCAGCCGGTGGGCCGAGTCGACGCAGCAAGGTGCTGCGATCCCAGGTCAGCGGGCGATCTGTTGCTGTCAGCCAGGCGCCCTTGCCGTTGCTGATGATTTGCGGGCGGTAAGCGTGCGCGCGGGTAGGGTGGGCAAGGAAAGTGTTACCCAATTGCTGCTTGATGGAGAAGTGTTGTCCATTGAGTGTCAGGATCTGTTTATCCGCATGGGCATATAGCCCTTCGTGATTGGGGCGTGACTCGGGCGGTAGTTGAATGTCATGGGTGTAGGGCGCCAGGTCGGGCTTCCACAGGCGGGTCTTGCCGTCAGTTGTGACCGGGGTGAGCCGCTCAAAAAAGCGCCACAGTTCGTTGGGCAGTGCCTGTCGCAGCAAACCTTCGGCAATCGGTGCGCCGACTGCGAACATACCCAGTTGCACCATTTGCTCGAGGATCGACATCAGGTGCCCGAAGGCTTCACGCTTGAGGCCCTCAGCCCAATCGATGATGCCCTCGAATACGTCGTCGAGCAGTTGGTAAGCGGTGTAGCCCAGCATCAGCGCGCCCAGTGGTGGAAGGAAAGGGGTCACGATGAAGGCGGCGACTTCGAGAATGGCGTTAGCGACCTTCTGCACAATGTCCCAGCGTTGCCAGCGTGCCTTGCTGTCGGCGTCTGCGGTGGAGATGGCGGTTACCCGAGCGTCATTGAGCAGCTTGTCGAGCTTGGTCTCGTACAGGTGTTCGTAAAGATCACCGGTGATTTTCGTTGCATAGAACTGCAGGTTCGGGTTGACCACCGGTTCGTCGCGCCAGGCGGGGCGTGAGTCGCCGGGCTGCGGCGAGTGCCAGACGACTTTGGATAGCCGGCTGTTGAGGTCTGCAAAGAAGTAGCCGCGGTATTCTTGGTTGACGAAGCGGCTGAAAAACGCCTGGTAGTCGGCGTCGCGCAGCTTGTCGGCCAGGTCGCGCATGAATGCTGTGCCGTCGGGGTAATACTTGAGGGGCGCCAGTGGGTCGCCGGGAATGTACGCCACTATGGGGACTGCGCTTCGGTGCTGCTCCAGGTCGGCGGCGAACAGCACTATGCCGGTCAGCGGTGCGCCCATCAGGCTCAGGTCGTGGTTGAGCAGTACCTTGCCCTGGAGTGTCAAGCCTCTGAGGCCGTCGAGCTGCGCCTGGAGTGTGCGCAGCGTCGATTCGCTCGCGTCTTTTTTCAGGCGCGCCATGTGCACGCAGGTTTGCGCCTCGGCTTTGAGATTGGCGATCACCTTGCTGCGCAGCGATGCCTGCAGCGTGGCGTTCTGGAAGCCGAAAAAGCCTTTGAGGTAGCGTTGGTACTGCGCGCCGATGTCCAGCTCGCGGCACAGTCCGACGAATTGCGCGATGCTGATTTTTTCGGTCACAGCGGGCAGGGTGTCGAATTGCCCAGCGGCTGAGGGTTGGGTGATGAAGGTGGAGTCGGTGGTGTAAGCGGCTTTTTCGCCTTCGGCGGCGTCGAAATTGTGCAGCGCTGCATCCACCAGCGACACGGTCCAGGCCTTGACGCCTCCCAAGTCCACAGGGAACAGCGGAACCGTCACGGGGGCGTAAAGGCGCAGGTAAGTGGCGGTGACATCCAGCTCAATGCCAAAGCGGGAAGTAAGACCCTGTTGCAGCAAGGGTGCCGCGAACGCTTGGGGCGCTTGCAGCGCTGCCAGGGCGGTGTCGAGCTGGTTTTGCGTGGCCCAGCTCTCGGCCATGGCTTGCTGGAGGGGGGCTTGTTGCTGGCGGCGGGTGTCGGCCTGCCAATCGGCAAACTCAAGCCGGGTGTTTTTCAAAGTCTCGCGCCGCGCGCTTGAGGCGTTGCCCAGCCATTGCGGCAGGCGGGTGTGAGCCCCGGCGGGCACCCTGCTGGCGGTGAGTGTCAGGTGTTGGGTGAGCGTGGTTTGAGTCAGGGGAGGCACGTGGCTGATCCTTCAGTGGGTTGAGTCACCGTCATCACAGCAAGTCTGATTGGCGTACAGGGGGCAGATAGTTAATACAACCTTCGAAATCAGCAGGCGATGCCCCTGCCTCTCAAACGATGCAACGTTTAAACTGCGCCATTGCGACGCTATTTGTCGCATTGGCGTAAACCCGCCAAAAACGCGGGTTGGCGCTATAAGAAGTTGTCGCTTGGCGGCAAGGCCGCGCTGAAAACTGTCCTTACAATCCCTGCATCGCCCGCCAGTTCCAGGCAGGCGTTCCTCTTCAGGAGACTCCGATGTCCGTTGAGCAAGCCCCGGTGCAACGTGCCGATTTCGACCAGGTGATGGTGCCCAACTACGCACCTGCCGCCTTCATTCCCGTGCGTGGCGCAGGTTCGCGCGTTTGGGACCAGGCCGGTCGCGAGCTGATCGACTTTGCCGGCGGCATCGCGGTTAACGTATTGGGCCATGCCCACCCGGCGCTGGTCGGTGCACTGACCGAACAGGCCAACAAGCTGTGGCACGTCTCCAACGTGTTCACCAATGAGCCGGCCCTGCGCCTGGCCCATAAGCTGATCGACGCCACCTTTGCCGAGCGCGTGTTCTTCTGCAACTCCGGCGCCGAGGCCAACGAGGCCGCATTCAAGCTGGCCCGTCGCGTTGCGTTCGACCGTTTCGGCACCGAGAAGTACGAGATCATCGCCGCGTTGAACAGCTTCCACGGCCGTACTCTGTTCACCGTCAACGTCGGTGGCCAGTCCAAGTACTCCGATGGGTTCGGGCCTAAAATCACCGGCATTACCCACGTGCCTTATAACGACCTGGACGCGCTCAAAGCGGCCGTGTCGGATAAAACTTGCGCCGTGGTGCTGGAGCCGATCCAGGGCGAAGGCGGCGTATTGCCAGCCGAACTGGCTTACCTGCAAGGCGCCCGCGAACTGTGCGACGCCAATAATGCGCTGCTGGTGTTCGACGAAGTGCAAACCGGCATGGGCCGCAGCGGCCACCTGTTCGCCTACCAGCATTACGGCGTGACGCCGGACATCCTCACCAGCGCCAAGAGCCTGGGCGGTGGTTTCCCGATCGCAGCCATGCTGACCCGTGAAGACCTGGCCAAGCACCTGGTGGTCGGCACCCACGGCACTACTTACGGCGGCAACCCGCTGGCGTGTGCGGTCGCCGAGGCGGTGATCGACGTGATCAACACCCCAGAAGTACTGGCCGGTGTGAACGCCAAGCACGACCTGTTCAAGGCGCGTCTTACGCAGATCGGCAAGCAATACGGGATCTTCACCGAAGTGCGCGGCATGGGCCTGCTGATTGGTTGCGTGCTGAGCGACGCGTTCAAAGGCCGTGCCAAGGACGTGTTCAACGCGGCCGAAAAAGAAAACCTGATGATCCTGCAAGCCGGCCCGGACGTGGTGCGTTTCGCCCCAAGCCTGGTGGTGGAAGACGCGGATATCAACGAAGGCCTGGACCGCTTCGAACGTGCTGTGAAGACGTTGACGCAAGCTTGATGGACCGCTTGGCGCCTGGTGATCCGGGCGTCGAACAAAAATTCTAAAGGCCGGACCGGATCAAATGTGGGAGCCGCTTGTGTGGCGAGGGAGCTTGCTCCCGCTGGAGTGCGAAGCGCTCCCAAAATCTTGGGGCCGCTACGCAGCCCAGCGGGAGCAAGCTCCCTCGCCACACAAGCCCTCTCTGATTGAAAACCTGTCCGGCATTTTTCCCCCTATGAGTTTTTCGAGTTAAGGAGTGACACCATGCTGGTGATGCGCCCCGCGCAAATGGCTGATCTGGGCGAGGTACAGCGTCTGGCTGCGGACAGCCCGATTGGTGTCACCTCCTTGCCGGACGATGTGGAACGCCTGAGCGATAAAATCGCTGCCAGCGAAGCGTCTTTCGCGGCCGAGGTGAGTTTCAACGGTGAAGAAAGCTATTTCTTCGTGCTCGAAGACACCGAGACCGGCAAGCTCGCCGGCTGCTCGGCCATCGTCGCGTCGGCCGGTTACTCCGAACCGTTCTACAGCTTTCGTAACGAGACCTTCGTGCACGCTTCCCGCGAGCTGAAGATCCACAACAAGATCCACGTGCTTTCCCAGTGCCATGACCTCACCGGCAACAGCCTGCTCACCAGTTTCTACGTGCAGCCTGCGCTGGTTGGTTCGCCGTGGTCGGAACTCAATTCCCGTGGCCGCTTGCTGTTCGTGGCCAGCCACCCCGAGCGCTTTGCCGACTCGGTGGTGACCGAGATTGTCGGCTACAGCGACGAGAACGGTGATTCGCCGTTCTGGGACGCCATCGGTCGCAACTTCTTCGACCTCAATTACGCCGCCGCCGAGCGCCTGTGCGGGCTTAAAAGCCGCACCTTTCTCGCCGAGCTGATGCCGCATTACCCGATCTACGTGCCGCTGTTGCCGGATGAAGCCCAGGAAGCCATGGGCCAGGTGCACCCGCGTGCGCAAATCACCTTCGACATCCTCATGCGCGAAGGTTTTGAGACCGACCACTACATCGACATCTTCGACGGCGGCCCAACGTTGCACGCACGGGTTTCGGGCATTCGCTCGATCGCCCAGAGCCGCGTGGTGCCGGTAAAAATCGGCGAGATGGTCAAAGGTGTCGGCCGCCAGTACCTGGTGAGCAACGCGCAGTTGCAGGATTACCGCGCGGTGATGCTGGAACTGGACTACGCGCCCGGCAAGCCGGTGACCCTGGACCTGGAAGCGGCTGAAGCCCTGGGCGTTGGCGAAGGCGCAAGTGTGCGTCTGGTAGCGGTTTAAAAAGAGAGTTTCGCGGGTGGCTGCAAAGCGGCCCGTCTGAGGAGATAGCATGATCGTTCGTCCCGTACGCAGCAGCGATTTACCGGCCCTGATTGATCTGGCGCGCAGCACCGGCACCGGCCTCACCACCTTGCCGGCCAACGAGGAGCGCCTGACCCATCGAGTTGGCTGGGCGGAAAAAACCTTTCGCGGTGAAGCCGGGCGGGGTGATGCCGACTACCTGTTCGTGCTGGAAAACGACGAAGGCCGTGTGGTGGGCATTTCTGCCATTGCCGGTGCCGTCGGCCTGCGTGAGCCTTGGTACAACTTCCGGGTCGGCCTCACGGTCAGCGCTTCCCAGGAGCTGAACATTTACCGCGAGATTCCGACGCTGTTCCTGGCTAACGACCTTACCGGCAATTCCGAGTTGTGCTCGTTGTTCCTGCACGCCGATTACCGCACCGGCCTCAACGGCCGCATGCTGGCCAAGGCGCGCCTGCTGTTTATCGCCGAGTTCCCGCAACTGTTCGGCAACAAGATCATTGCCGAGATGCGTGGCGTGTCCAACGACGCCGGGCGCTCACCGTTCTGGGAAAGCCTGGGCCGGCACTTCTTCAAGATGGAGTTCAGCCAGGCCGATTACCTCACCGGCGTGGGCAACAAGGCGTTTATCGCCGAGCTGATGCCGAAGTTTCCGCTGTACAGCTGCTTCTTGTCTGAAGACGCGCGTAATGTGATCGGCAAGGTCCACCCGGACACCGAGCCTGCATTGAGCATGCTCAAGAGTGAGGGCTTCAGCTACCAGGGTTATGTCGATATCTTCGACGCCGGCCCGGCGGTGGAATGTGAAACCAGCAAAATCCGTGCGGTGCGCGACAGCCAGTCGCTGGTGTTGGCCATCGGCACGCCGGGGGACGACGCTACGCCGTTCCTGATCCATAACCGCAAGCGCGAGGAGTGCCGCATTACTGCCGCTCCGGCCCGGCTGGCGGCAGGCACGTTGGTGGTCGATCCGCAAACCGCCAAACGCCTGCAACTGGTGGTGGGTGATCAAGTGCGCGCTGTTGCGTTGTCTGCTGCTCGGGAGTCGAAATAATGAATTCGCTGTATATCGCAGGTAGCTGGCTGGCCGGCCAGGGTGAGCTGTTTGAGTCGCGCAACCCGGTGACCCAGCAGGTGCTGTGGACTGGTAATGGCGCCACTGCCGAGCAGGTCGAGTCGGCCGTGCAGGCGGCGCGTCAGGCATTTCCAGGCTGGGCTCGCCGCCCGCTGGAAGAACGCATCAGCGTGCTGGAAACCTTTGCCGCCGCGCTGAAAACGCGCGCCGATGAAATCGCTCGCTGCATCGGCGAGGAAACCGGCAAGCCGCTGTGGGAATCGGCCACCGAAGTCACCAGCATGGCCAACAAGATTGCCATCTCGGTGCAAAGCTACCGCGAACGTACCGGCGAAAAGAGCGGCCCATTGGGCGACGCCACGGCCGTATTGCGCCACAAGCCCCACGGTGTGGTGGCGGTGTTCGGCCCTTACAACTTCCCGGGCCATTTGCCGAACGGGCATATCGTCCCGGCATTGCTGGCGGGTAACACGGTGTTGTTCAAGCCGAGCGAACTGACCCCCAAAGTCGCCGAGCTGACCGTGCAATGCTGGGTTGAAGCCGGTTTGCCGGCGGGCGTGTTGAACCTGCTGCAAGGTGCGCGGGAAACCGGTATCGCCCTGGCGGCCAACCCTGGCATTGACGGGTTGTTCTTCACTGGCTCCAGCCGCACCGGCAACCATCTGCACCAGCAGTTTTCCGGGCGCCCGGACAAGATCCTGGCCCTGGAAATGGGTGGCAACAACCCATTGGTGGTCGATGAAGTGGCCGATGTGGATGCGGCGGTCTACACCATTATTCAGTCGGCATTCATTTCGGCTGGCCAGCGCTGCACGTGCGCCCGGCGTTTGCTGGTGCCCGAAGGCGCCTGGGGCGATGCCTTGCTGGCGCGTCTGGTGGCGGTCAGTGCGACGATTGAAGTCGGTGCATTCGACCAGCAGCCGGCACCGTTCATGGGGTCGGTGATTTCCCTCGGCGCGGCCAAAGCCTTGATGGATGCCCAGGAGTGGATGCTGGCCAATGGCGCGGTGGCGCTGTTGGAAATGACTCAGCCGCAGGCTCAGGCCGCCTTGCTGACCCCAGGCATCATTGATGTAACCGGCGTGACCGAGCGTGAGGATGAAGAGCTGTTCGGCCCATTGCTGCAAGTGATCCGCTACGCTGATTTTGCCGGGGCGATTGCCGAGGCCAACAACACTCAATATGGGCTGGCTGCGGGTCTGTTGTCGGATTCCGAAGCGCGCTACCAGCAGTTCTGGCTGGAAAGCCGCGCCGGTATCGTCAACTGGAACAAACAGCTGACCGGCGCTGCCAGTACTGCGCCGTTCGGTGGTGTGGGCGCCTCGGGCAACCACCGCGCCAGTGCGTATTACGCGGCGGATTATTGCGCGTACCCGGTGGCGTCGCTGGAAACCCCGAGTTTGGTATTGCCAGCGACACTGACGCCAGGGGTAACGCTGATCTAAATGTGGGAGCTGGCTTGCCTGCGATGCAGGCGCCTCGGTTTTTCAGTAAAACCGAGGTGATGCCATCGCAGGCAAGCCAGCTCCCACACAAGGTCAGTGGTGTGTTCAAGTAACTTGATGCCTATAAAAACAGATGTTCGTGGAGCCTCGCCGATGAAATCCTGTGAAGTCAATTTTGACGGTCTAGTGGGGCCGACCCATAACTACGGCGGTTTGTCCTATGGCAACGTCGCGTCCCAGAGCAACAGCCAGCAGTCTTCGAACCCCAAGGTTGCGGCGTTGCAGGGCCTGCAGAAAATGAAAGCCCTGATGGACATGGGCTTTGTGCAAGGCGTGCTGGCGCCGCAAGAGCGCCCGGATGTGGCTGCCTTGCGCAGCCTCGGTTTCAGCGGCACTGACGCCCAAGTGATCCAGCAGGCCGCCAAGCAGGCGATGCCATTGCTGGTGGCCAGCTGCTCGGCGTCGAGCATGTGGGTGGCCAACGCCGCCACAGTCAGCCCGAGCGCCGATACGGCGGATGGCCGCGTGCACTTCACCGCCGCCAACCTCAACTGCAAATACCACCGCAGCATCGAGCACCCGACCACCAGCCGTGTGCTGGGGGCGATGTTTGCCGATGGCAAGCACTTTGCCCACCACACCGCGTTGCCGGCGGTGGCGCAGTTCGGCGATGAGGGCGCGGCCAACCACACGCGTTTTTGCCGTGACTACGGCGAGGCCGGGGTTGAGTTTTTCGTGTTCGGGCGCAGTGCGTTCGACACTCGTTACCCGGCGCCGCAAAAATACCCGGCGCGCCAGACCCTCGAAGCCTCCCAGGCAGTTGCACGCCTGCACGGCTTGAAAGATGACGGCGTGGTGTACGGCCAGCAGAACCCGGCGGTAATCGATGCCGGTGTGTTCCACAATGACGTGATCGCGGTGGGCAACGGCGAGGTGTTGTTCTACCACGAGGACGCGTTCCTCAATACCGAGCAGATGCTCGCCGAACTGCAAGGCAAGTTGGGCAAGCTGGGTGGCAACTTCCAGTCGGTGTGTGTGCCACGCGCCGAGGTCAGCGTCGAGGACGCGGTGCGTTCCTACCTGTTCAACAGCCAGTTGCTGACCCGCGCCGACGGCTCGATGCTGCTGATCGTGCCGGAAGAATGCCGCGCCAACGAGCGTGTCTGGCAGTACCTGCAAGGCCTGACCGCCTCTGGTGGGCTGATCCGTGAAGTGAAAGTATTCGACCTCAAGCAAAGCATGCAGAACGGCGGTGGCCCGGCGTGCCTGCGCTTGCGCGTGGCCTTGAATGAAACGGAACTGGCGGCGGTGAACCCAGGCGTTATCATGACCGCGCCGTTGTACGAGACCCTGACCCAATGGGTCGACAAGCACTACCGCGACAGCCTGCGTGAAAGCGACCTGGCTGACCCGCAATTGCTGCTTGAGTGCCGGACGGCACTGGATGAACTGACGCAAATCCTTAAACTGGGCTCGGTTTATCCTTTCCAGATCAATTAACGCCACCTCTTTTTACACCCTATGGCTGAGAACTATTTATGACCACCGACACCCTGAAACTGATCCTTGAAGACACCGACGGCACCCAGCTGGAAACCTCCTGCACCCGCGTCGCCGTGGTGTGGCAGGGCAAGGAGATCTGGATCCAGCACGACGGCCGTGGCCAACTGCTGATCGGCGTGGACGTGGAAGAAGGTGACGCTGAATACGCCAACCTGCTGATGCGCCCGCTGGCCACCAACCTGATGAGCCTGCAATTGGAAATGGAACCGGCCGACGTTGAAGGTGATGACGACGATCACGTTCACGGTCCTGGCTGCAACCACTAAGGAAGCTGCTTATGCTCGCCCTCGGCAAACTGCTTGAACTGACCCTCGCCGGTCGCGAACCGGCGCAAAAAATTCAACTGACTGTCGACGGCGTGCAGATGCGCTGGCTCAGCGAGGGCGCGCTTGAAGTGCGCCCTCCGCAGGCATTGGACAACGGCAGCGACCTGCTGCTGTCGTCCGGCATCCATGGCAACGAAACCGCGCCGATCGAATTGCTCGACCGCCTGTTGCATGGCATCGCCCGTGGGGACATCAAGCCTCGCAATCGTATTTTGTTCCTGTTCGGTAACCCCGAGGCCATGCGCCGCGGCGAGCGTTACCTGGAACTGGACGTCAACCGGCTGTTCAACGGCCGTCACGAACAAAACATCGGCCCGGAGGCCATGCGCGCCGCCGAGCTTGAGCAACTGGCTCGCAGCTTCTTCAGCCTGCCGGGCCGTTCGCGCCTGCATTACGACTTGCACACGGCCATTCGCGGCTCGAAGATCGAGCAGTTCGCGCTGTACCCGTTCAAGGACGGGCGCCAGCATTCGCGCCATGAGCTGGCGCGCCTGAACGCTGCCGGTATGCAGGCGGTGTTGTTGCAGAACAAAACCTCGATCACGTTCACCGCGTTCACCTACGAGCAACTCGACGCCGAAGCCTTCACCCTGGAATTGGGCAAGGCCCGACCGTTCGGGCAGAACCAGGGCGTGGATGTGTCACGCCTGGAGACACGGTTGAAGCAGATCATCGAAGGTGATGAGCCCGAAACCGAGAGCCTCGATGGCCTGCAATTGTTTGCCGTCTCTCGCGAAGTGATCAAGCACAGTGATGCCTTCCTGCTGCACCTGCCGGCGGATGTGGAAAACTTTTCGCCATTGGCCAAGGGCTACCTGTTGGCCGAAGACGTGGCCAAGACCCGCTGGGTGATCGAGGAGGAGGGCGCGCGCATCATCTTCCCGAACCCGAAGGTCAAGAATGGTTTGCGGGCGGGGATATTGATCGTGCCGACCACGGATGCTGGCCTGATATAGGTCCCAAGACAGCCGCGATCAAATGTGGGAGCTGGCTCGCCTGCGATGGCGGCGGCACAGGCAACAGTGATGTTGACTGACCTGCCGCTATCGCAGGCAAGCCAGCTCCCACACAAGCAAGCGCCCACAAAAAACCCGGCTCTGAGGCCGGGTTTTTTGGTGTTGCTTAAACGGCTACAGCACGCGGCTCGCTGCGGCGGATCGCACGCACCTTGTGCAGCGTGTCGGCGCACGTGCGCGCGGCTTCCTGGCCCTTGTGTACGAAGTGCTCGTAGAAGAAGGTGTGGTGCTCGCTGCCCGCGTGGAAGTGATGCGGGGTCAGGGATACGGAGAACACCGGCACTTCGGTTTCCAGCTGCACCTGCATCAGGCCACTGACCACCGATTGGGCGACGAATTCGTGGCGGTAGATGCCACCGTCCACCACCAATGCCGCGGCGACGATGCCGGCGTAACGGCCGGTCTTGGCCAGCAGCTTGGCGTGCAGGGGCATTTCGAAGGCGCCGCCGACTTCGAAGAAATCGATGTCCGATTCCTGGTAGCCCTGGGCGATCATTTCGGCGAGGAAGCCTTTGCGCGATTGGTCGACAATATCCTTGTGCCAGCAGGCCTGGATAAACGCGACGCGCTCGCCGTGGTGGTTTTTGCTTTTGCTGTCGATTGCGGTGGGTTGCATGTTCTGACTCCTGTTTAAGAAAAAAACAGGGCGTTATGAATCGAATGGGATTTCAAGGGTACGAACAGCGGCATCATGCAGGCATGAGTTCAGCGCGCGGCCCTTGGGTGCCAATCCCGTTCTCTCTTCATCCGGACTATGACCGTCGGCCCCGGGATCACACCGGGTCTGCTGACCTTGTCGCCGTCCTGCGTGAGCAGTTCGAGGCGCCAAGCGCTCGCGGGCTATGCACATTGCGTGCAATTACCGCCGGTGGGGAATTGCACCCCGCCCTGAGAACGTTGCCGCCAGAACCCTGGCGGCGGAGAGTTTTTAACATGCTTTTTCAGAAACTGCACGATCGCCGTATCGATAACCTATATCGGTTTGTTTGGTTGGTATTCGATTGAATGCACGTGGGGCTTGATATTGCGTGGCTTTGCCCGCAGTAATCGTCAATACGACAACCCTATTCAGAGGCCCCCGGATGACCGTCATAGACCTGCGCAGCGACACCGTGACCCAACCCACCGCCGGCATGCTCGACGCGATGGCCACTGCCGTCAGCGGTGATGACGTCTACGGCGAAGACCCGAGCGTCAACCATCTGGAAGCCGAACTGGCCAAGCGCCTGGGCTTCGCTGCCGCGCTGTTCGTGCCCACCGGCACCATGAGCAACCTGCTTGCCTTGATGGCCCACTGTGAGCGTGGCGAGGAATACATCGTCGGCCAGCAGGCCCACACCTACAAATACGAAGGCGGTGGCGCGGCGGTGCTTGGCTCGATCCAGCCGCAGCCGTTGGAGGTGCAAGCCGACGGTTCGCTGGACCTGGACCACGTACTGGCGGCGATCAAGCCCGATGATTTCCACTTCGCCCGCACCCGCCTGTTGGCGTTGGAAAACACCATGCAGGGCAAAGTGCTGCCGCTGGCGTACCTGGCGAAAGCGCGGGCGTTTACCCGTGAACATGGCCTGGCCTTGCACTTGGACGGCGCGCGACTCTACAACGCGGCGGTGAAGCTCGGTGTGGATGCGCGGGAGATTGCCCAGCATTTCGACTCGGTGTCGGTCTGCCTGTCCAAAGGGTTGGGCGCGCCGATCGGCTCGGTGCTGTGCGGCTCCACTGCGCTGATCGCCAAGGCGCGGCGTCTGCGCAAGATGGTCGGTGGCGGCATGCGCCAGGCCGGCTCGCTGGCGGCGGCGGGCTTGTATGCCCTGGATCATCAGGTGCAACGTCTGGCGGATGACCACGCCAACGCCCAATGGCTGGGCGATGCACTGCGCGACGCCGGCTTTGAAGTGGAGCCGGTGCAAACCAACATGGTGTACGTGCAGATTGGCGATCAGGCCCAGGCGCTGAAGGCCTTTGCCGCCGAACGCGGGATCAAGTTGAGCGCCGCGCCGCGTCTGCGCATGGTCACTCACCTGGATGTCAGCCGAGTGCAGATGGAGCAGGTGGTGCAGACATTTGTCGAGTTTTCCCGAAAATGATCGTGCAGACCGTCTAATTGACTGTTTCTATCGCATAAACACGCTGTACCACCGGCAAAGGGCCGATATAATGCGGCCCTTTGCCGTCGCTCCGTCTGATGATGTTGCGCACTGGCCTTTGGCCGCAGACTCCGTGGAAGAACCTAATGAAAAGCGCAGAAATCCGTGAAGCCTTCCTTCGCTTCTTCGAAGAGCAAGGCCACACCCGTGTAGCCTCCAGCTCCTTGATCCCAGGCAATGACCCAACCCTGCTGTTCACCAACGCGGGGATGAACCAGTTCAAGGACTGCTTCCTGGGCCAGGAAAAGCGCGCTTACACCCGCGCCACCAGCAGCCAGAAGTGCGTACGCGCCGGCGGCAAGAACAGCGACCTGGAAAACGTCGGCTACACCGCTCGCCACCACACCTTCTTCGAGATGCTGGGTAACTTCAGCTTCGGCGACTATTTCAAGAAAGATGCGATTACCTTCGCCTGGACCTTCCTGACCGGCGTGTTGAAGCTGCCCAAGGAAAAGCTCTGGGTCACGGTCTACGCGACCGACGACGAAGCCTATGACATCTGGACCCAGCAAATCGGTGTGCCCGTCGAGCGCATGATTCGCATCGGCGACAACAAGGGCGCGCCTTACGCGTCCGACAACTTCTGGACCATGGGCGATACCGGCCCGTGCGGCCCGTGCACCGAGATTTTCTATGATCACGGCGCCGATATCTGGGGCGGCCCACCGGGCTCGCCGGAAGAAGACGGCGACCGTTACATCGAGATCTGGAACAACGTTTTCATGCAGTTCAACCGCACCGCCGATGGCGTGTTGCATCCGCTGCCGGCGCCGTCGGTGGACACCGGCATGGGCCTGGAGCGGATCAGTGCGGTGATGCAGCACGTGCATTCCAACTACGAAATCGACCTGTTCACCAACCTGCTGAGCGCGTCGGCGGCCGCCATTGGCTGCGCCAATGACAACCAGTCTTCGCTCAAGGTAGTGTCGGACCACATCCGTTCGTGCGGCTTCCTGATCGCCGACGGTGTGCTGCCGTCCAACGAGGGCCGCGGCTATGTGCTGCGCCGCATCATTCGACGCGCTTGCCGTCACGGTAACAAGCTGGGCGCCACCGGCAGCTTCTTCTACAAGATCGTGGCCGCGCTGGTCGCCGAGATGGGCGATGCCTTCCCGGAACTCAAGCAGCAGCAGGCCAACATAGAGCGCGTGCTCAAGGCTGAAGAAGAGCAGTTCTCCAAGACCCTGGAGCACGGCCTGAAGATCCTCGAGCAGGACCTGGCTGAACTTAAAGGCACCGTGGTGCCGGGCGATGTAGTGTTCAAGTTGTATGACACCTACGGTTTTCCGATGGACCTGACCGCCGACATCGCCCGTGAGCGCGAGCTGACCATCGATGAGGCGGGTTTTGAGCGTGAGATGGAAGCCCAGCGCGTGCGTGCCCGTTCCGCCAGCTCCTTTGGCCTGGACTACAACACCCTGGTCAAGGTTGACGTGCCCACCGAGTTCACCGGTTACGCGGCGACCGTTGGCGCGGCCAAGATCGTGGCCATCTACAAAGATGGCAAGTCGGTCGACGTATTGAGCGAAGGCGACGAAGCGGTGGTGGTCCTCGACCAGACGCCGTTCTACGCCGAATCCGGTGGCCAGGTGGGTGACTGTGGTTTCCTGAGCTCGACCTCCGGGCGTTTTGAAGTGCGTGACACCACCAAGACCGGCGGCGCGTTCCTGCACCACGGTGTGCTGGTGTTGGGCAACCTGACGGTCGGTGCGCCGGTCGACACTCAAGTCGATGCCGACGTGCGGCATGCAACTGCTTTGAACCATTCTGCCACTCACTTGCTGCACGCTGCGTTGCGCCAAGTGCTGGGTGAGCATGTGCAGCAGAAGGGTTCGTTGGTCGATAGCCAGCGCCTGCGTTTCGACTTCAGCCACTTTGAAGCGATCAAGCCTGAGCAGATCAAGGCGCTGGAAGATATCGTCAACGCCGAGATTCGCAAGAATACCCCGGTTGAAACCGAAGAAACCGACATTGAAACCGCCAAGAAGAAAGGCGCCATGGCGCTGTTTGGCGAGAAGTACGGCGACGAAGTGCGCGTACTGAGCATGGGCGGCAGCTTCTCGGTGGAACTGTGTGGCGGTATCCACGCTAACCGTACGGGCGATATCGGCCTGTTGAAAATCATCAGCGAAGGCGGCGTGGCCTCTGGTGTACGGCGTATTGAAGCGGTCACCGGTGCTGCGGCCCTGGCTTACCTCAATGCGGCTGAAGAACAACTCAAGGAAGCGGCCGGCCTGGTCAAGGGCAGCCGCGACAACCTGATCGATAAGCTGTCGGCCGTGCTGGAGCGCAACCGCGCACTGGAAAAACAGCTGGAGCAGTTGCAAGCCAAGGCGGCGAGCGCAGCGGGCGACGATCTGTCGGCCTCCGCGCTGGACGTCAAGGGCGTGAAAGTACTGGCTGTGCGCCTGGACGGCCAGGACGGCAAGGCGCTGTTGGCCTTGGTCGATCAGTTGAAGAACAAGCTCGGCCGCGCAGTGATCCTGCTCGGCGGTGTCCATGAGGAAAAGGTCGTTCTGGTTGCCGGTGTAACCAAAGACCTGACTGGCCAACTCAAGGCCGGTGATTTGATGAAGCAAGCCGCTGCGGCAGTGGGCGGGAAGGGCGGTGGTCGTCCGGACATGGCGCAAGGCGGTGGTGTAGACGCAGGCTCCCTGGACGCGGCCCTGGCCCTGACCGTGCCGTTTGTCGAGGCCGGCATTTAAGGCACTGTTAATGAGCCCATGGTCTAGTCATGGGCTCGTTTGGGTGCTGGACGATTTGTTTATTGGGCGCCCCTTTACGGGCTGAGGCGGCTTAGAAATGGCTTTGATCGTACAGAAATTTGGAGGCACCTCGGTCGGCTCTGTCGAAAGAATCGAGCAGGTCGCCGACAAGGTTAAGAAATTCCGCGACGCCGGCGATGACCTGGTGGTGGTGCTGTCGGCCATGAGCGGCGAAACCAATCGCCTGATCGATCTGGCCAAGGCAATCAGTGGTGACCAACAGCCGCTGCCGCGTGAGCTGGATGTGATCGTGTCCACCGGTGAGCAGGTAACCATTGCCTTGCTGGCCATGGCACTGAACAAGCGTGGTGTGCCGGCAGTGTCCTACACGGGCAGCCAGGTGCGCATCCTCACCGACAGCGCGCATACCAAGGCACGCATCCTGCAGATTGACGATCAGAAAATCCGCACAGATCTGAAAGCCGGCCGCGTGGTAGTTGTAGCAGGCTTCCAGGGTGTGGACGAGCAGGGCAACATCACCACCCTCGGGCGTGGTGGTTCGGATACCACCGGCGTGGCGCTGGCAGCGGCGCTCAAGGCCGATGAATGTCAGATCTATACTGACGTGGACGGCGTGTACACCACCGACCCACGTGTGGTGTCCGTGGCCCAGCGCCTGGACAAGATCACCTTTGAAGAGATGCTGGAAATGGCCAGTCTCGGTTCCAAGGTGTTGCAGATCCGCGCGGTGGAGTTCGCCGGCAAGTACAACGTTCCGCTGCGCGTATTGCACAGCTTCAAAGAGGGTCCGGGCACCCTCATTACTATTGATGAAGAGGAATCCATGGAACAGCCGATCATTTCCGGCATCGCTTTCAACCGCGATGAAGCCAAGCTGACGATCCGTGGCGTGCCAGACACCCCGGGCGTGGCGTTCAAGATCCTCGGCCCTATCAGTGGCGCGAACATTGAAGTCGACATGATCGTGCAGAACGTTTCGCACGATAACACCACCGATTTCACCTTCACTGTGCACCGCAACGAGTACGATGCTGCCGAGCGTATCCTGCAGAACACCGCGAGCGAGATTGGCGCCCGTGAAGTGGTCGGGGATACCAAGATTGCCAAGGTGTCGATCGTGGGCGTGGGCATGCGTTCCCATGCCGGCGTTGCCAGCCGCATGTTCGAGGCGTTGGCCAAGGAAAGCATCAACATCCAGATGATCTCCACCTCGGAAATCAAAGTCTCGGTGGTGATCGAAGAGAAGTACCTGGAGCTGGCAGTGCGCGCACTGCACACCGCTTTTGAGCTGGACGCTCCGGCCCGACCGGGCGAGTGATGCGATACCAGGAAGGCGCGGTATACCGCGCCTTTCATTTTTTGTGGAACGCATGGTCTTTTGCGTGCGCTCGACAATACTTAGGTCGTTAGGGCTATGGCCATCAGGTTGTAGGTCGAACGCCTTTTTTTTGCAGACTGTTGTTCCTGAACTGAAATGCGTGAGGTGAAAGCTATGCTGATTCTGACTCGTCGGTGCGCAGAAAGCCTGATTATCGGTGATGGCGAAATCACCGTGACCGTGCTCGGCGTCAAAGGCAATCAAGTACGTATCGGGGTTAACGCTCCGAAAGAGGTAGCTGTCCACCGCGAGGAAATCTACCTGCGGATCAAGAAAGAGAAGGACGAAGAACCAAGCCTTTAATTTTTATCGTTTTTTATGTTTGCAAACGGGGATGAACGTGGTTAATATACGCCCCGTGTTGCGGAGAGCTGGCCGAGTGGCCGAAGGCGCTCCCCTGCTAAGGGAGTACACCTCAAAAGGGTGTCGGGGGTTCGAATCCCCCGTTCTCCGCCATTATTTGCTTAGTACGTTGCAATCTGGTTTTTTCGCTAAGTTGTTGAAATTAAACGAAAAAATAGCTTTACATAGAGATTGAACGGCCTATAATGCGCGGCAACAAATGCACTCGTAGCTCAGCTGGATAGAGTACTCGGCTACGAACCGAGCGGTCACAGGTTCGAATCCTGTCGAGTGCACCATTTAAGAGTCAGTTGCAGCAATGCAGGTGACTTGGCTTCAACCAGTTGTGATCTGGTCTAAAAACACAATCTGCACTCGTAGCTCAGCTGGATAGAGTACTCGGCTACGAACCGAGCGGTCACAGGTTCGAATCCTGTCGAGTGCACCATACAAACAAAAAGCCCGCCTAGTGCGGGCTTTTTGCCGTCTGGGGTTTGTGTAGGATTTCAACTCTTTCTCCTGTCTCATGTGTTTTCCTTTCGGGCTGTGTCGTCGCAGTTCATAGATGCAGCCAATGCTCAGCTTTGGCTCGCAAGCGCTTGTTCTTTCCAGTTTTTTAACGTTTAAAGCGCGCGCAGCGTGTATCATTGCGCCCGTCAGCCCCGCCGGGGCTTGTGGAATACCTCCATGGACTTACCCAGTAGTTGCTCAGTACCCCGTTTTACCAATCATGAATTGACTGATTGATCCTTCCGGCGTGCCCCGCTGCTGGGAGTGGAGTTCGCCTATGACCGAAGTAGAAGTAAAGAAAACACAAGACAGCCTGCAGGATCGCCTGGCTCAAGTCATCGAGCTGCTGCAGCGTCAGCGCGTGGTCGAAGACCTCACGCACCGCCAGGAAGGTCCGCACCACGACCGCGTCGAAAACCTGGTTCACCGGCAAAACCTCGTTGAGCTGCAACGCAAGCTCGATGATCTGCACTCCGCCGACGTCGCTTATATTCTTGAAGCCTTGCCACTCGATGATCGACTGACCCTGTGGCAGTTGGTCAAGGCTGACCGCGACGGCGACATCCTCCTTGAAGTATCCGACTCGGTCCGTGAAACCCTGATCGCCGACATGGACGATCACGAGCTCCTGGCCGCTGCCAAGGAGATGGACGCCGACGAACTGGCTGACCTGGCGCCTGAGCTGCCGCGTGATGTTGTCCATGAGTTGATGGAGGCCCTCGACAGCCAGCAGCGTGAGCGTGTGCGCTCCGCGTTGTCTTATGACGAGGATCAGGTCGGCGCATTGATGGACTTCGAGATGGTCACCATCCGCGAAGACGTCAGCCTGGAAGTGGTCTTGCGTTACCTGCGTCGGCTCAAAGAGCTGCCTGGCCATACTGACAAACTGTTCGTGGTCGACTACGAAGGCATTCTCAAGGGCGTGTTGCCGATCAAGCGCCTGCTGGTCAATGATCCGGAAAAGAAAGTAGCGGATCTGATGGCCAGCGATACGGTGAGTTTTCACCCGGATGAAGACGCCTACGAGGCTGCCCAGGCATTTGAGCGTTATGACTTGATCTCGGCGCCTGTGGTCGACAAGAACGGCAAGCTGATTGGCCGTTTGACTATCGATGAAATGGTCGACCTGATTCGTGAAGAGAGTGAAACCGAAGTCCTCAACATGGCGGGTCTGCGTGAAGAGGAAGATATTTTTGCGTCAGTCTGGCGCTCCCTGCATAACCGTTGGGCGTGGCTTGCGATCAACCTGATCACGGCGTTCATCGCTTCGCGCGTGATCGGGTTGTTCGAAGGTTCCATCGAGAAGCTTGTCGCCCTCGCGGCGCTGATGCCGATCGTGGCAGGTATTGGGGGTAACTCCGGTAACCAGACCATCACCATGATTGTGCGTGCCATGGCACTGGACCAGGTGAGTACGGCCAACTCCTCGCGCCTGTTGCGCAAAGAATTGGCCGTGGGCCTGATCAATGGCTTGGTGTGGGGCGGGGTGATCGGCGTGGTGGCCTACTTGCTGTATGGCAGTTGGTCGCTGGGCGTGGTGATGACGGCTGCCATGACCCTCAACCTGCTGTTGGCGGCGTTGATGGGCGTGTTGATCCCCATGACACTGGCACGCCTGGGGCGCGACCCGGCCATGGGTGCCAGTGTGATGATCACGGCCATGACTGACAGCGGTGGCTTCTTCATCTTCCTGGGCCTGGCGACGATCTTTCTGCTCTGATCCCCTGTGGGGGCGGGCTTGCTAGCAAATGCAAGCTCGCTCCCACACAAGCCCTCTGCGGTGCCCTCAAATTTCACGCAAAAAAAAGCCAGCATAGCGCTGGCTTCGGCTTTCAGTTGCAGATCAATTGGCTTCTGCGGCCGCCTCAACGTCGTGCGCGATAAGCGAGACGAGAGCATTTTGCTGGCGGTGGGAGAGCTGACGAAAACGCTGCAGCAGTTCGCGTTCGTGCAGTGACAGCTCAGGGCTGTCCAGGCGCATGCTCAACTCTTCGCCCAACGCACCTTCCTGAATAAGGCTCTGCTCCAGGCGCGCGATGATTTCGGAGTTCATGCTGCGGTGATGATTGCGAGCCACCTCGGCAATGCGTTCCCGCATTCCGTCTGGCAGACGTACGACGAACTTGTCAGCCGTACGGCTGGAATAAATTGCCTGTTTCAATGGGCGCATATATTTAACCGGTTAGTTCAGGGGAGCGGTTTTTGGAATTGGCCGCAAGATGAGTGTTAAGACAAGGCTCACGACCAAAGTTCAACCCGAATTGCAAAGAGGCCGCATCATGCCTCAGATTTGACATTTCCTTGGCGTCAATTCTGTGACAAATATTGAACTGACTAAAGGCTTAATGCCAGCACTCATTTGCATTTTTGCGGACTGGTTGGAAAACTTTTCAACGCGTCATTCCTCTGGGGAACTTCCCGTAAGTCCAGGCTCGCGCAGGGATTGAGGCCGCATATCCTAAAGCAAAGTGGCCTTTTGCCCTTATCTTTAAGACTAGTGGCAATTTGCCGATTTGCTAGGGCGGGGCGACATAAGGTCGAGGGAGGGAGATGGTGCAGAGATTACCGCAAAACGGGGTCGAATTTGATTTTGCGGCCCATGAAAAGCGTCAGCACAAGCAGGCTCATGAACACGCCGGCTGCGACCATTGCAGCAGTTTGTCCATCTTCAGAGGTGGCGCCCAGGCCCAGGAGGCCAGTGGCGACAGTCAGGCACAAAAACAGCCAGGCGGATTTGCTCATGAATGGCGTCCTTAGAAAACCCAATGTTCGGATGCCGGTGCAGTCTGGGTGCCTTGGGTCAGGCGTACCGGCGATTGCGCGTTGGGCGTCATCACCGCCAATTGCGGGCGTTGTTGCAGATGGTGCGGCACGGCCTGGCTAAGTTGCGCAGGATCATTACTGCCGGTGGATTGGAAATGAAACATCACCAGTGCAGCCAAGGCTATGGTGTTGAGGGCTAACAGAAGGGCACTGTTCATGGTCATGTTCTCCGCTAAACGCCGTGGCTGGATGGGTTTGTAGGAGAAGTATTGCAGGTCCCGTGCCAATCTATTATTTCATTAAAATCAATGACTTGAGTCTACTTTAAAGTGGCGTCGGGTTGCAATTTGCAATGATGGCATTTTGGGGTAGTGCATTTTGCACGACAGCATCCAGGCCCCGTGGCTGCGGGGCAACGCGGGCCTCGGTCGAAAAGGATCGGCCTACACTCAAAAAGCCCACGGACGACATGACAAAACCCACCTTGGCCGTTAACATGCACGCCGTCCGTCGCTGTGCCCCGTGCCCGATGGCTGTCATTTGTCCCAGTAGCTCAATTGGATAGAGCATCCCCCTCCTAAGGGGAAGGTTGGCCGTTCGAACCGGCCCTGGGACACCATCTTCAAAAGCCCTGCACAGGTTGTCCTGGCAGGGCTTTTTTGTGCGTGCCTGCAACACCGGTCGAACCTTGCCGCCTGTCAGGGTTCACAGCAGGTGCGCAGTGTGTTTCTCGTCGCTTTTGTACGTTGCATATGTACCTTGCATGCGGCCAGGCAGCGTCTGAACGATTAAGCAAAATATTCCCCGGAAAACGGCCCGCTGCGTCTGTCCGCTCCCGGCAACCCCGGACTATCATGCTGATAGCCCTGTCCCTCACTGCAAGGAGCCGCTCGGAACGCCGATGCGCCAGATCTGGAAATCTTTTCGAGCCCTTTATTTCGCCTCCTTGATGATGTTGATCGGGTCCGGCCTGCTCAGCACTTACCTTGCCTTGCGTCTGGCAGCCGACCACGTCGACAGCCTGTGGGTGGGGGCGCTGATGGCGGCCAACTACTTCGGCCTGGTGCTGGGCGGCAAGATCGGGCATCGCCTGATTGCCCGCGTCGGGCATATTCGCGCGTATGCCACCTGTGCCGGGATTGTCGGCGCGGCGGTGTTGGGCCACGGCCTCATCAACTGGCTGCCGGCCTGGATTGTGCTGCGGATGATCGTGGGCCTGGGGATGATGTGCCAGTACATGGTTATCGAAAGCTGGCTCAATGAGCAGGCGGACGCCAAGCAGCGTGGCGTGGTATTCAGCGGCTATATGATCGCCTCCTACCTTGGGCTGGTATTGGGTCAGTTGATTCTGGTCATGCACCCGCAGCTTGGCCTCGAATTGCTCATGCTGGTGGCGCTGTGCTTTGCCTTATGCCTGGTGCCGGTGGCCATGACCCGACGCATTCACCCGGCGCCTCTGCACCCTGCACCTATGGAGCCACGCTTCTTTATCAAGCGTGTGCCGCAGTCGCTGAGTACGGTGCTGGGCGCGGGGCTGATCGTTGGCTCGTTCTACGGCCTGGCGCCGTTGTATGCCTCGCAGCAAGGCTTGAGCACCGAGCAGGTCGGTCTGTTTATGGGTAGCTGCATCTTTGCCGGTCTGTTGGTGCAGTGGCCATTGGGTTGGTTGTCGGACCGCTATGATCGTGCCTTGCTGATTCGCTGCTTTGCCTTGTGCCTGGCGGTGGCGGCGTTGCCATTGGCCGTGATGACCCAAGTGCCGCTGGAAGTGCTGTTCGTGGCTGGCTTCCTGTGTTCGCTGGTGCAGTTCTGCCTGTATCCGTTGGCTGTGGCGTTCTCCAATGACCATGTGGAAGGTGATCGCCGCGTGTCGCTGACGGCCATGTTGCTGGTGACCTACGGCATCGGCGCGAGTGTCGGGCCGCTGTTGGCGGGTGTGGTGATGAAGCTGTTCGGCAGCCACATGCTGTACGCCTTTTTCAGCCTGTGTGCATTGGTCCTGGTGTGGCGGATCCGGCCGAAGGCGGTGACTAACCTGCATCAGGTGGACGATGCGCCGCTGCATCACGTGGCGATGCCCGACAGCATGTCCAGCTCGCCGCTGGTGGCCTGCCTTGACCCGCGGGTGGATGAAGCGGTGGTGCAGGAGCAAATGCAGAGCGTGGTGCCCGACCCGGAACCTGAAATCGAAACTGACCCGCAACAACCCGCGGATGAACCGGCTTTTGAAGGGCCGCCGGAGCCTCTGGGGCCGGACGAGCATCCCCACGACTTGAGCAGGGCACGCCCCTGAAAGCAAAAACGGGCAGATCCCATCAGGATCTGCCCGTTTTTATTCATACGGCCTTTAAGGCTTAAAGGTCGTCGTCTTTGTCAAAGCGCCGCGCTTCACGCTGCAACTGATACACAAAACGTTCAACCTGGCGCTGAACCAAGCCGCTCATGTTATGGAAGCGCACGCCGGCGAAGGTGGTGTTGATCTTGTCTTCGACGTGCAGGTAACGCAGCTCCACCGAGGTGGTCATGCTGCCAAAGGGCAGGGCGGCGATAAAGCGGTCATAGACCTGGCCCAGCTGCAGGCGATCGGAAATGTCGCCTTCAAAACGCAGCTTGCAGCCGGTGGCGGAGATGTCCAGCAGTTTGCCGCTGATCGGTGCCTTGAGCTTTTCGCCACCCAGCTCGATGCTTACCAGTTGGGCCAGCTTCAACGCTGCCCGAAAGGCATTGCGACGCTGATGGTAGACCACCTCGTCGGGCATGCTGCCGGTGTAGATGCGGTGGCCGCCTTTTTCACTGATGGTCAGTGTGCCGTTGCTTTCCCAGGCGACACGCACACCGTCATGGAAACCTTCAATGCGGAACGGTTCGCCGTTCTCAAGGTAGCGTTCACCGTCGCGGGGGATCATTTCGTCCAAGGCGAGCGTTTTGCTGTCCCGATCTATATCCACCAGATAGCTTTGGAACCGCTGGCTGCGTTCATGGAAAGTGATGATCAGCGGGTCATGGCTTTCTTGCAGCATTCGCAACGTGCTGGCGATTTCCAGAGGCGTGGTGAGCACCTTGGGTGGCTGCGGAGCATCTTCCGCATTAAGGGCGTTGAACACGGTTCTTCCATCTCCAGACAAAATACGACTACACGCAAGAACCGGCATTTTGCCAGCATGTAGCGCGCCTTGGATAGGGCGCGCTGTAAACCGGTGTCAGGCTTGGCTGCGGGTGCTTGGCTTGACCAGGCGCGAGGTCGACCCTTGGGCGTTGTACAGCGCCGGAGGCTCTCCGCCGTGGAGTATGCGCAACTGGTTGGCGGTCGTAGCCTGCTGCAGCTGGATCGACTGGCCGTTGAGCAGGTTGGCTTCCTGGCACTGGGCCAGCAATTGATTGAGTGCGGTGCTCTGCGCCAGCAACTGATCGCCTACCGAGGAGTGGCTGGCCAGTTGTGCCAGGCCGTCATGATCAGCCGGCAGGCCCAGGCTGATGAGAATTTCGCTGCGCTTCTTGCCATGCTGCTCCAGCAGCACGATCAGCGACTGTTTGCGCGCCAGGATTTCTTCCAGCAAGCGCATATCCCGGCCATAGAGGGCCAGGGATTCTTCTTTGAGCAGCTCGAGCAGAAGTTGCGTCGGCGCCAGATCATCAATGATCAGTTCAAGCAGATGTTCGTCGTGGTGCATGGCTGGCCTTGGGTTTTAAGCGTCCAAAAGCCCTGCGCAGGCCTTTGCCTAGCGCTCGGCTTCGAAGTTAAGCAGCTTGCTGGCGACACGGTTGCTGTCGACTTTATAGCTGCCATCAGCGATTGCCTGTTTCAATTCGGCCACACGGGCTTTATTGACAACGGGTTGATCGCGCAGCGAGTCAGTGACCTTCTGCAACTGTTGAGCCTCATTGCTCAGGTGTACCGATTCCCCGCTCTGGCTGGCGCTGGCCTGTTCTGCCTTGGCGGCAGGTGCTGGCTGGGACTTGGCTTCTACGCCGTCCTTTGCCCCGCTGGTGCGCGTATTGCCCGGCAAAGCCTGGGTGTTATTTAAACGACTGAAATCAATGACCATGTTAAAAAAACCTCTGGGTATTTGGACGCTTGCCATGTTTTCGGCCATACCCGGACAAACTTTAGGCCCGATTGACAATAAACCTGTACAGGTCGACATCCCACGCACAGTGTAGGAAAACCTGGGGTTTCACACCAGTGATCTCACAGCGGTGATCTTCTATAGCGCCACCTCAACCTGGCCCGGCGCGGTCACCTGCGCCTTGATCACACGGTTGGAATTGAGGTTCTTGACCCGGATCTGCTCGCTCATCCCGCCGTTGGACAGCGCCTCCCCCGGCATTTTTACCATCAGCCCGCCGCTGCTGGCGGAAATCACCACCTGGTCGCCCTTGCGAATCACCTCAGCCTGTTCCAGATGCACCAGCGTAATGACCTGGTCGGTGACCATTGGTCGGGTCAGTTTCTGCCCGATCGCTTGGTCCACAGCGGTGAGGTAGCCCTGATTGATCAGGCTGATGTCGCGTTCGCGCAGGGCCACGTCTTCAAAACCAATGATGCCGGTGCGTTTGAGCGGGCGTGTGACCACAACCACATCGCGGAACAGTTTGACCTGCGCCGGCACAAACACGGTCCAGGGTGAGGCGCCCTCGCAGCGCACTTTTACCGTCACGCGGCCGATGGGCTGGGCCGGGCTTTCGAGGCTGGCCGTCAATTCCTTGTCGCACATAGGCATGCGCAGGCGCGGGTCCAGTTGGTTGACCTGGATTTCGTAACGCCCCGGCGTTTGGGTGGTCGCCAGATAATCTTCTACAGTGAACTCAAGAAAGCCTTGGGTGACGCCGATAAGGAGATCAGGCAAGGTGACATTATCTGCGCGAGCCGTGGTGCCCGAGCCCAAGGCAAGCAAAGCCATCGTTGCGCAGAGCAATCTGCGATACCGTGGGATGCGTCGGAAAACTGTCGTTTTAAGGTTCATAGACCAATAAATAGCAAAGCCCGTGCCGTTTAGTGTTGGGTGAGCGTCGTTGCCCTTGTAGGTATAGCCAAAGGTTTTAGCGTAGGAGTCAAGGCATGGCAGGAGTAATGGACTCAGTAAACCAGCGCACACAGCTGGTAGGGCAGAATCGCCTGGAACTGTTGCTTTTCCGCCTGGACGGCAAGCAGCTGTACGGCATCAATGTGTTTAAAGTGCGGGAAGTGCTGCAGTGCCCCAAGCTGACCATATTGCCTAAATCCAGCCCGGTGGTCTGCGGCGTAGCGAATATCCGAGGCGCGACCATCCCGATTCTCGACCTGGCCATGGCCACCGGTTCCTCGGGGTTGCAGGACCGCGAAAGCCCCTTTGTGATCATCACCGAATACAACACCAAGACCCAGGGTTTCCTGGTGCGCTCGGTGGAACGCATCGTCAACATGAACTGGGAGGAGATCCATCCGCCGCCCAAGGGCACCGGGCGCGATCACTACCTCACGGCGGTGACGCGGGTCGACAACCAGTTGGTCGAAATCATCGACGTGGAAAAGATCCTCGCCGAAGTCGCACCCACCTCGGAAACCATTTCGGTTGGCGTGGTAGACGCCGAAACCGCACACAAGGCGGTGTCGCTGCGTGTGCTGACGGTGGATGACTCCTCGGTGGCGCGCAAGCAAGTCAGCCGCTGCCTGCAAACGGTCGGCGTGGAAGTGGTGGCCTTGAACGATGGTCGCCAAGCCCTGGATTACCTGCGCAAGCTGGTGGACGAAGGCAAGAAGCCGGAAGAAGAGTTCCTGATGATGATCTCCGACATTGAAATGCCGGAAATGGACGGCTATACCCTCACGGCCGAGATACGTAACGATCCACGCATGCAAAAATTGCATATCATCCTGCATACTTCATTGTCGGGCGTATTCAATCAGGCGATGGTCAAGAAGGTCGGTGCTGATGACTTCCTGGCCAAATTCCGCCCTGATGACCTGGCATCCCGGGTAGTCGACCGGATCAAGGCAGCAGATCACGGCTAGGGGGATTTCCTCCTGGCGGTCACACGATTTAAGAGGCGGTATCATTGTCTACGGGTAATTTGGATTTCGAACAGTTCCGGGTCTTCCTGGAAAAAGCCTGTGGCATATTGCTCGGTGAAAACAAGCAGTACCTGGTATCCAGCCGTCTCAATAAACTGATGGAGCAGCAGGGCATCAAGTCGCTGGGTGAGTTGGTGCAGCGCATCCAGGGCCAGCCGCGCAGTGGGCTTAAGGAAATGGTGGTGGATGCCATGACCACCAACGAAACCTTGTGGTTTCGTGATACTTACCCCTTTGAAGTGCTCAAGAACAAAGTGCTGCCGGAGGCCATCAAGGCCAGTCCGGGCCAGCGCCTGCGCATCTGGTCGGCCGCTTGTTCTTCGGGGCAGGAACCGTACTCGATCTCGATGTCCATCGATGAGTTCGAGCGTACGAACATGGGCCAATTGAAGGCCGGTGCGCAAATTGTCGCCACCGACCTGTCCGGCACCATGCTCACCAACTGCAAGACCGGCGAGTACGACAGCCTGGCCCTGGGCCGCGGTTTGTCCCAGGAACGCTTGCAACGTTTCTTCGACCCCAAAGGGGCAGGACGCTGGGCGGTCAAGGCGCCGATCAAGAGCCGGGTGGAATTTCGCTCGTTCAACCTGCTCGACAGCTATGCCAGCCTGGGCAAGTTCGACATGGTGTTCTGCCGCAATGTGTTGATCTACTTCTCGGCAGAGGTGAAGAAAGACATCCTGTTGCGCATTCACGGTACGCTCAAGCGTGGTGGTTATTTGTTCCTGGGTGCATCCGAAGCGCTCAACGGCTTGCCGGATCATTACCAGATGGTGCAGTGCAGCCCCGGGATCATTTATCAGGCCAAATAAAGGTGGCTTGAGCATAAAAAAAACGGGAAGCCCCGCAAAGGCTTCCCGTTTTTCATGCGCGCCAAGCGCCAGTTTTTTACGGGCGGTGGTCAGGGTTTGGGTGTCATTCGGATATTGCCCAAGAATAGAAGATGGTTCCTGCTGGGGATGGTCTCGTTGAAAATACCCAAATGCACGGTGCCGGTACTGCTTGCGGTAAATGTCCCGGTTCCGGTTTGTGTTGATGCGTTGGTTATGTTTTGTACGTTGGCGCCGATTCGGCTGCCGTTAACCGTCAGGTACAGCGTCGAGCCATCTCCGGCGGCTGTACCACCCAGGACGTCAAAGCTGACATCGTAGATGCGCCCAGCGATGACCGATACGGGTTGGGTGATGATGTGAGCCTTGGTTACCTGGCTGCTGGGCAGGTCAACGACCACGCTGCCGTTGACGATGTGCAGCACCCTGCCTGCATAAACTGACTGAGGTACCCAGCCCTGGAAGGTGCCATCGGCGAAATCCCACACTGTGCCAGGAACAGGCACAACGATGCCGCCGGCATCGATGGACACGGTTGCGTTCGGCGCAAAGTACACGTCGCTGCCACGTCGAACGCGTAGTATTAAAACAACATTGGTGCCTGACTTACCGACAATGATTGAACGGTGAGTCAAAAAGTTGAGCCCGGCCTCGTCTTTCTCCACCTCAAAGCTCAGGTTGTACGTTCTGCCTCTTTCGCCGATCAAATTTGCGTTGACGAAATCACCCTGCTTGACGGCAAAGGGGCAAAACAATTCAACCGCATTGCCGATCAGCAGTCTGGTCGAGAGGTTTGGAATGGGTAGCGCGTTGTCCTGCAGGACGAATCTGAGGGGGGGAATAGTCAGCATGGTGTGCCTCTGCTTTATGCATGTAGGGGGTCACCCGATGAGGCACGCAAAGACGTAGGCGCAACAACTGTCAGAAATGACAGTGCAGACGAGCGGTCAAGGTATCTGGCGCACTGGGGCAGCCTGTTGAAGGATTGCCACCGGGTGTAAAAGCGGCAACCGCCATTGCCGCTTTACTGGCGCCACGCGGAAGCCCATTGCCGCTTTTCTGGCATTGCCGCCGGCAAACCTTGCGCAAACCCTTGTAATACGGGCCTTCGGCGAATTGGCATGGGCCTTGCTATAACCCAGATACGAAAAGCAGGTCAGCCTAAAGGTTTCCGCCATGAGCATCAGCTTCGATAAAGCGCTCGGTATCCACGAACAAGCCCTGGGCTTTCGCGCCCAACGTGCCGAAGTCCTGGCCAACAACATTGCCAACGCCGACACCCCGAACTACAAGGCTCGGGATTTGGATTTTTCCGCCGTGCTCGCCGCACAGCAGGACAAGACCAAGAACGGCACCTTTGCCTTGAACATGACCAACAGCCGTCATATCGAAGCGCAAGGCCTGGGCAATGGTGACGAGTCGCTGCTGTATCGCACGCCGATGCAGCCGTCGATCGACCAGAACACCGTCGACGCCCAGCTGGAGCAATCGGCCTACGCCGAGAACTCGGTGAACTTTCAGGCCAGCTTCACCCTGCTTAACAGCAAATTCAAAGGGCTGATGTCAGCCCTGCGCGGAGAGTAAGCCATGTCCCTCGCCAGTGTTTTCAATATTGCCGGCAGTGGCATGAGCGCGCAGACCACGCGTTTGAACACCGTCGCCAGTAACATCGCCAACGCCGAGACCGTGTCTTCGAGCATTGACCAGACCTACCGCGCCCGTCACCCGGTGTTCGCCACCATGTTCCAGGGCGGCCAGGCCGGCCAGAGCGGCAGCGGTGATTCGCTGTTCCAGAACCAGGATGCGGCGGGCCAAGGCGTGCAGGTGCTCGGCGTGGTCGAAGACCAGAGCAACCTGGAAGCCCGCTACGAGCCTAACCATCCGGCCGCGAACGAAAAGGGTTACGTGTACTACCCCAACGTCAACGTGGTCGAGGAAATGGCCGACATGATTTCCGCCAGCCGCTCGTTCCAGACCAACGCGGAAATGATGAACACCGCCAAAACCATGATGCAGAAGGTCCTGACCCTGGGTCAGTGATAAGGGGCGCCAAATAATGGCCATTGTTGATACCACTTCTACACCCAACACGGCGGTTCAGGACCTGTTCAACTCCAAGGTCAAGACTGCCACAGACAACAGCGGCCTTGATGGTGCCGCCAAGGCGGCCACGGGCAACCAGGCGCTGGGCAAGGATGCGTTCCTGCAACTGCTGGTGACCCAGCTGAAAAACCAGAATCCGCTGTCGCCTCAGGACAACGGCGCGTTCGTGGCGCAGCTGGCGCAGTTCAGCAGCCTGGAAGGCATCAACACCCTGAACGACTCGGTGAATGCGATCTCCAGCAACTTCAGCTCTTCGCAAGCGTTGCAGGCCTCGTCACTGGTTGGGCGTTCGATCATCACCCAGACCGACAAGGCCATGGTTGATACCAGCAAGAGCATGACCGGCTCGGTGGCGGTGACGGCAGCGACAGGCAACGTCTCGGTAAAAATCACCGACAAAGACGGCAACGTGGTGCGCACTATCGACATGGGCGCCCAAAGCGCCGGCAATTCAAGCTTTATATGGGATGGCAAGAACGACAAAGGTGAAGTCGCCCCCGCCGGCACTTATACCTTCGCGGCCAGCACCAAGAATGACAAAGGCGACTCGGTTGCCCTGTTGACGTCGCTGCCGGCAACGGTCACCAGCGTGACGTTGAGCAAGACCGGCGGCGAAATGCTGCTCAACCTTGCAGGCGGCATGGGCAGCGTCAAGCTGTCGCAAATTCAGACTATCGGTACATAGAGCCGGCTAAATACGGCAGAAGGAGAGAAACATGTCTTTTAACATCGGCCTTAGCGGCCTCTATGCGGCCAACAAACAACTGGACGTGACGGGCAACAACATTGCCAACGTTGCGACCACCGGTTTCAAATCGTCCCGTGCGGAGTTTTCCGACATCTACGCGGCGTCCAAACTGGGCACTGGCCAGAACAGTGTCGGCAGCGGCGTGAACCTGGCGGCGGTGTCCCAGCAATTCACCCAAGGTGACGTCAACAACACCGGCGGCTTGCTGGACATGGCGATCCAGGGCGGTGGCTTCTTCGTGCAGAAGGGCAGTGACGGTTCGCTGGAATACACCCGCAGCGGCACCTTCCGTTCGGACAAAGACGGCTACATCACCAACAACACCGGCACCTCGCGCCTGCAAGGCTACGCCGCGGACGCCGATGGCAACATCATCAAGGGCGCGCTGACCGACCTGCAATTGAACCTGTCGAACCTGCCGCCCAAGGCGTCCACCAAAGTGGACTCCACCAGTAACCTGAACTCTTCCTCGCCGGTGATTGATCAGGCGGCGCACCCGTTCGATCCAACCGAGTCCAGCTCGTTCAGTACCCAGTACAACACTACGCTGTACGACACTCAGGGTAACGCGCACCCGATGGTGCAGTACCTGGTCAAAACGGATTCCAATACCTGGAAGTCCTACACCCTGATCGACGGCCGTAACCCAGACGGTTCGGCGCCTACCGGCACAGGCTCGACGCCACCGGTGGCATCGACGTTGAGCTTTGACGGTGCCGGCAAGCTCACCGGGATTGTCACCGGGGGCACCTCCAGCACTACCTTGCAGCTGACTGGCTGGGTGCCGGGTACAGTGACCAATGGCGTGTGGACCAAAAACGGCGCGAATGCCAACCCTGGCGGTATTGCCATCAACATGGGCAACATCACCCAGTACAACTCGGCCACCTACCGTAACCCACCGGTCACCGATGGCTATGCCACCGGCCAGATCACCGGTCTGAATATCGACGGTAACGGCGTGCTGTTCGCCACCTTCAGCAACCAGCAGAGCAAGGCCATCGGTCAGCTCTCCCTGGCCAGCTTTAACAACGAGCAGGGTCTGCAGCCGTCGGGTGGCACCACTTGGAAAGAGACCTTCGCCTCGGGCCAGCCGGGTTATGACGCCCCGCAATCCGGCACCTTGGGTTCGATCGTGTCCAAGTCCCTGGAAAACTCCAACGTCAACCTGACCAACGAGCTGGTGGACCTGATCAAGGCCCAGAGCAACTACCAGGCGAACGCCAAGACCATCTCCACCCAGAGCACCATCATGCAGACCATTATTCAGATGACCTGATGCGGTTGGCCTGACACTGCTGTGAATGAAAGCCCCTCTAGCGAGGGGCTTTTTTTTGCCTGCTATTTGGATCAGCAACCATTCCCACCCTTTGCTCAATTGCGAGCTGACAGGCCTTTGTGGAACCGACCTCGCCGTTCTTTCCACTTATCGGACTTAAAGGTGCTGGATCTTAGGGGGCGGGGTATGTGGAATTTGTCGGTGTCTGGCCCTGGGGCTGGAAGTGTGCGTTATGACGTCAGTGGCGGGGGGCAAAACGCGGTGGGGGGGGAGCTCTCCTCCCCCTATACCACCGGCGGCTCCCCACTGG